>CAMJPM010000052.1 GCA_946407725.1 uncultured Lachnospiraceae bacterium | reverse complement strand
ATGAGGATGATGACGATAATGAGTACGATGACGATGACGAATACGATGATGATGAGGATGATGACGATAATGAGTACGATGACGATGACGAATACGATGATGATGAAGATGATGAGGACGAGGATGACGAGGATGAGGTAGATCCGGACAGCGATGGACCAGACCGGGAGGAAGAAGAACCAGTGGAGGATGTTATGGATCCCGGTGACGATGATGATGAAGAGGATGAAGAATACGATGATGTAGTTGACCTGTACGAAGATGATGAAGATGAAGAAGATGTTGAAGAGGACGCGGACGAAGATGAAGCAGAGGGCGAAGAAGTTGATAACGAAGAAGACGATGACGAAGAGACAGATGATGATAACGGAGATGGGAATGCAGATATAGGAAACAATGATAATGAGGACAGGGGAGAAGAACTGACCGGGGATGATGAAGAGGATACTGAGAAAAAACCGGTCGAGGATATCGAAGATGAAAGCAATGAAAAAGAATAAAAAGAGCACCGGCAGCATCGGGAATCCGGCCAGGGCGGTTTTTGCAAAAACCGCGCTGGTTATTGTGGTATTATTAATCCTTTTTTTTGCACCACGGCAGACCATTCCC
The DNA here is from genome assembly GCA_946407725.1 of uncultured Lachnospiraceae bacterium. Taxonomy (GTDB): domain Bacteria; phylum Bacillota; class Clostridia; order Lachnospirales; family Lachnospiraceae; genus NK4A144. The sequence continues at coordinate 21,780 of CAMJPM010000052.1, read as the reverse complement.
GTATATGCTTCCGAGATCAGCGAAAGCCAGGACAGCCAGAGCGCAGGACAGAGCCTGTATGAAGCGCTCCGGGACATATACGGAAATTCCGGGACCACGACAACAAGCTCATCGTCATCGGCCGGAAATTCATCTTCCGGTTCTGGTTCAAATACGAACCAGAATAATGTGATCACCACGGATGACCTTATGAAGTCCATAGATACCGAAGCAAAGGGACCGGAGGTGAATGAAGTATCCTTGGGAGAGCTCTATCATGAGGAGTACAGGGTCTATGAGGAGACCCTTAATGATATTTATACCATATACACGACGGTGAGGAACGGCACCATCACGAACCGCCCCGTAATGATCGACATACCGGAGGGCGTAGGCTTCTACATGAAGAAGAACGGGGCAGATTACGATTATGACCCTGAAGACCTTATCGAGGAGGAGGGCTCTTATGTCCTTTTTCTCTACGTGATGGATTCTGTGGATGATATCAATATCCTTCCCTTTTCCGAGCAGACCGTGTCAATGGCGAAATTCCGCTTCAGGATACAGTACAGTCAGGGGGTACACGGGGTACTGGCGACAGACGGAACAGAGGAAGAAGAGGAGATACCTTTAGCTGCTGAAGAGGCTCCGGAGGAGGACGCAGAAATCCCTGAGGAAACGGACCTTCCGGAGGATATGCTGCCTGACGACTATGTATATGATGAATCGGCGTTTTTTCCCGATGAAGAGGTGATTTCGGATAATTCCGCCGGAGAGAGGGAGGAATTTAATAACCCGCTTTTCACCACGGCATATGACGATGGAAACGGTTTCTATACCGTAACACTCCTGTCAGGGGAGAGCTTCTATACAAATGTGCCTAACGGAATGCTGACCAATGAAGCGGTGTCCTTCCAGAATGACGGAAATCTGAACCTTACCCTCTACAGAAACGGAGAGCCGGTAGAGGATTTTGATCCATCGGACTTTGTGAGGCAGGCAGGGAATTACTCACTTGTGATTTCCTCAGACAGCCCTGACTTTCAAAACGCATACGGGGGCAGCAGCCCTGTTTACCGCTTCAGGATCTTTTCTGCTCCCGTCAATGACGCACAGATACTCTACGCTCCTGAGGGGGCGGCCTTCACCAGGGTCCGGATGGACGGCGTGGAGATGGAGAGAGGCGGCAGTATAAGGGATGATGTGGTTTATCTGGAGGAGGACGGTGAATATGAGCTCTCCTTTACGGATATGGCGGGAAGCCATGAGGTGAGGTTTGTACTGGATACCTTTGCTCCGGTGGTGACAGTGGCGGAGGAACCGAATCTCGCAACCATTGGGTATTACGGAAATGTTTCACGATGTGAGCTGTACAGGGGGAAGGAGCTTGTCAGCGACACAGAGGTGGTGGAGGAGGTTACCCGTTCAGGCCGTTACACCCTGTATGCCTATGATGAAGCCGGGAATGTGACGGATATGGATTTCCAGGTGCAGTACAGGATAAATGTCTGGGCTGTTATCTCCATCATTGCCCTGCTTGCAATCATAGGCGGCATTACGTTCTATGTGCTCAGAATAAGGAAAAAGGTTAAGGTGGTTTAATGTATCCTGTCTCTTTAAGCGGACTGTCCCTTATTGAGGATTTCATGAGGGATGTTGCCAATACCGTACTGGGTCCCATGATGCAGAAGGTGCTATGGGCTGTATATGAGTTCTTCAGGAGAACCATTCTGGACTGGTACTTCAAGGCCCTGTATCATTTATGGGTATCGCTTCTCAAGTTTGTATGGCTTTTGGAGCAGATATTTGATATTTTCTCAGGGACTACCGGCATCTACGTAAACGGCAGACTCACGGGAAGCAGCGGAAATGTGATGGAGGATCAGAACTTCCTTGAGGTGGTCTTCCGCAGCAGCCAGATCCAGAACGCCTATTCCTACATCATGCTGGGAGCCTTCAGCCTTTGCTTCTTACTGACTGTTTTTGCCGTGATCCGTTCCATGGGGGATTCCATCGGGGAAATGAAGAGACCTGTGGGGGCGGTGATGCGTTCCGCCCTGAATGCGGCCATTACTTTTCTGCTGGTTCCCATGGCCTGTCTCCTGATCATCAAGGTGGGAACGGTGGTGACCTCCATTGCGGTGAGCCTCGCCAGTCATCCGGATATGAGGCTCTGCGACGCCCTTTATGTCATGACTGTCGGGGATAATTTCAAAACAGCGGAAGCCAGGATCACATTCTCATCCGGCAGGAATTTCATGCGGAGTGACGCCATCAGCTTTGTGGACTATGTTGATATCAATTATAACGTTGCTGTTGTGGCAGTGTTTTTCATGGTCATCATGCTCTGCGGGATCATATTGCAGGCAGTGATGAGGGTAATTGCCCTCCTTACGCTTTTTATCATAAGCCCGTATTTTGTATCCATGATCCCGTTGGACGAGGGGGCGAGATTCAGGAAATGGGCGCGGCTCTTTACCGGCTTTGCCTTTGCCACCTTTGGTCCTATGTTTGTCATGCGGGTCTATACAGTGCTGGTGTCCATGCTGGGACCGGGAGGCAGCCTTTCCTTTGAGGGATCCATGAACTATTCCGTCACGGGATGGGTATTGAGGCTCGTGATAGTCCTGGGTGGCTGCTTTGCGGCGTGGAAGAGCCAGTATGTTATTCTGGAGATCATCAGTCCCGAAACCGCAGGGCTCTTAAGGAAATCCAATGTGATCATGGCAGTTGCGATGCAGGCAGGTAAGGCGGCGGCGGGCTACGCCACCGGGGGCGCCAGCACGGCGTTAGGAGCCGCCGGAAAGGGAGCCGCCGGAGGCGGAGGAGCCGGAGGAGCAAATAAATGACGGTAGTACAGTTATGGTTCGGGTTGGACGACGCCCTGGAATGGCTTTGGGAAAATGTGGTAAAGCGGCTCTGGGATCTTCTGATCGAGGTGATGGCACCTGCATTTAACCTTTTAAGCACCACGCTGGAATCGGTTTTTACTGTAATATACGATACTTTCATAAAGAGCGTATGGGAGCTTTTTATGGAATTCGTCTATATGCAGTTCTACCTTCTGGAGGCGGCTGTGCTTCTGATACTGGACGCCATAGAGGACGCTTTCAATGTAATCTCCGGCATAAGCCCCGTACTTCTGGACGGGCATAGGATGACACTCCTGGAGGCCGTATACAGGCAGGAGGGGGTGCAGAGCCTCATTTTAGCCATGATAGTACTAAGCTTTGTCCTCTGCTTTTTCTGCTCCATCCTTGCGGTCATCAGGTCCACCCTAAGCCTCGGGGAGGGAAAGAGCAGGCCCGTGACCCATGTGCTCCGTGAGACTGGCAGGGCTATGCTTATATTCCTGATAATCCCCCTTTCCTCCGCTTTCCTTATAAACCTCTCCGGTGTAATACTTACAGCCATTGACCAGGGACTTAGCCAGGGGGATGACAAGACCAGCATGGCGAGGATCATTTTCTGTATAAGCACTCTGGACGCCCTGGACACAGATAAGCTGGGAGCAGGGGCGGAGTCCTACAATGTGGGCTATGAGGGCAAAGTGGCGGAAGACATGGGGATAAAGGACAAGTACCGGAAGGAATTCTATGTGGTGGATCCCCACGATACCGTACCGGCCTTCGCCAATCCCGTCAGGGTGAAGGAGAAATTCCAGTTCCGGAAGATGGATATTTTCACCGGCATCATTGCTGCGCTTTTCTTTACCGTGGTCATGTGCATGGTCTTATTCGTATTCATTTCCCGGATCTTCGATGTGGTGGTGCTTCTTGTCATTGAGCCCTTCTTCGTGGCGCCTATGCCATTAGACGATGGGGATCATTTCAGGCGGTGGCTGGAGCTTTTCATAGGAAGGCTCTTAGGCGGATACGGAACTGTTGTAGCCATACGGGTTTACTTCATACTGGCGGAGCTGATATTTAACCACAGTTTCTCGTTTACAGACCGTTCGGGGACCGGGGCGAAGCTGCAGGATTATCTGATCTCACTTATATTCTGCGCCGGAGGAGCCTATGCGGTGCAGCATATAGGACCTTTGATAACCGGTCTTTTAAGCGGAGGCGCTGCCTCCAGCGAGCAGTCGGCGGCAGGCTTCGGCGCCATGGCAGGGCGCTATATCTCTTCCCTTGAATGGAAGGGGCTTCAGTTCGCAGGCGGCAAGGTGACAGAGGGCGCGGAACACATGGCAGGGAATATGGCAGGGGGCTTTGGCAGCGTCCTGGGTGAAGCGATCTCCGGTATCGGAAGAGGATCCAAGGCATCAGGAGGTGGCTCCGGAAACCAGTTCAACGGCTCCCGGGGAGGCTCTGCCCTTCCCTCCGGGGGAAGCGGGGAGGATTCCAGCGGGAATAAATTTAATTATGCAAGACCCCAGCAGAACAGTCTGTATTCAGGTGCCCTGCCGGCACTGGCAGAGAGCAGGGGCGCAGGCAGGAATGGGGATATTCCTGCCAATAATAACCCTGTCAGGGATACACTTGCAGGAAATAAAAAGGAGGACCCGGGAGAAGCCGGAAAGGGCGCTTTTTCAATGGACGATATCCTGAAAGCCGATAACGCAGAAGATGAAGGCGGGAACAGGTTCAGCGCCGGAAATATACAGGACAATGTGATAGAGGGAGGCGTACCGGATAACGGGGCAGATGCTTCCTTCAGCGCGGCCTTTGGTGAAGGAAATAAAAAGGAGGACCCGGGAGAAGCCGGAAAGGGCGCTTTTTCAATGGACGATATCCTGAAAGCCGATAACGCAGAAGATGAAGGCGGGAACAGGTTCAGCGCCGGAAATATACAGGACAATGTGATAGAGGGAGGCGTACCGGATAACGGGGCAGATGCTTCCTTCAGCGCGGCCTTTGGTGAAGCGGATAAGGGCAATAAGGATGACTCCTTTGAGGAACTGCTTCTTAATAATGAATTTATTGATGAGGAAAACGACGAGATATGAGAATAATCCCCAAAAGAACTAATGTAAGGATGGAGCTCTTCCGGGGAGTGGAAGTGATGGATTTGATCGTAGGGGCATCAGGAGTTCTCCTGGCCTTAAGTCTCGGAGTCTCCAATCTTCCGGGACATATCCTCATGGCGCTGATAACCGTTGTTCTGACTGCCATGCTGGTCATTCCCTTTGGGGACGACAGGGGATATCACCTGCTGATCTACGGCCTCAGGTTCCTGGGACGTCCCAGGCTTTTTAAGAGGGAATCCACTAATCTTTCGGTTAAGGACATCACCCCCTTTACCGGTATAGACGGCAGGTTCATTGATTACGGAAAATACAGCGCTGTGGTAATGAGCATACCCTCCGTGGAGTTCCGCTTCCTTACGGAGATCAGGCAGGACAACATGATAGACCGGGTATTCGGAGGGATACTGCGTCTCGCGGCGGAGGACGAGGTCATTAACCTTGTAAAGCTGGACCGGCCCGTGGTATATGACGATTATATAAAAAACGAGATGCAGAAGCTGGAGGAGCTGAAGGAATCCTACTGCAACGGTGTTTTCACAATGGACGAGCTCACTGTCCGGGTGGGGATCATAGAGGACAGGATAAGCATGCTGGAGGAGCTGAATTACCGGAAGAAGGTTTATCTCCCCTTCCATTACCTCATGTTCATACATAAGGACAGGGTGATGCTGCAGAACCAGATAGACACTGCGATATCGGATTTCGCCGCGAATAATATCGGGTGCAGTCAGTTAGAGGGCCATGAGCTGGCAGTATTCTTAAAGTATAACTACGGAATGCAGTTCGATGAAAGGGAGGCGAAAAACCTTTCCCCGGAGCAGTACATGGACTGGATACTGCCGGAGGAGATAAAGACAGGGGTAAGGACCGTGGAATATGACGGCCTCATTACCCATAATTTCCGGCTGCGGGATTACCCTGTCCTCGTTGGAAACGCCTGGGGTGCAAAGCTTTTTAATACCGTAGGTACAAAGGTGGTCATGAAGATGACTCCGGTTGAGAGGGGCAGGGCAGTGCGCCAGATCGACCGTTCACTGGAGGAACTCCGGGATCAGAGGAATACCACGGGCAGGGCCAGCAGGATAATAGACATTGAGACACAGGTAAAAACCCTCGCGGAGGTGCTGAAAGCCCTGCAGAGCGAAAACGAGATGCTCTTTAACGTGAATACCTTTGTGCAGGTCAATGACTATGAGCTTACGGAGATGAAGCGCCACAAGGAATACAAGCAGGCAAAGTCCGACCCCAACGCCATGAAAAAGCGGGTCAGGCAGGCTATGTCGGAGGAGGGCTTCAGGCTTACCGATATGTTCATGCAGCAGTTTGAAGCCTACAGCTCCGGCTCCCTTTCGGGCTACGACGCCTTTGCGGCTTATGAAAGGGGGATACATTCCACGTCCTGTGCGGCGGTCTTTCCCTTTGTCTACAAGTCCTTAAGTGACGAGAAGGGGCTTTTTATCGGGAATTCCGCCGGGATACCGGTATTTATCGACTTCTTCCGCCGGGATTCTGAAAGGGTTAATTCCAATACCGTGATAATCGGTAAATCAGGCTCCGGTAAGTCCTACGCCACAAAGAGCATTCTGGCGCAGCTTGCGGCTGAGGACTCCAAGATATTCATACTGGACCCTGAAAATGAATATACGAAGATGGCGGAAGGTCTCCACGGGAAGATCATAGATGTGGGGAGCGCCACCCAGGGAAGGCTGAATCCCTTTCACATCATCACCTCCCTTTCTGACGATGAAGATGATGAAAAGGGGAAAAAGGGCGGAACGGATGTGATCAACAGCTTTTCACAGCATCTGCAGTTCCTTGAGGAATTCTACCGGCAGATACTGCCAGGGATGAGTACGGAGGTCATGGAATTCCTGAATTCCATAACCACCAGCATGTATACCACCAGGGGAATAGATCAGGAGACGGATCTGTCAAAGCTTAAGCCCTCTGATTATCCCACATTCACTGACCTCTATGACGATATCCTGGTATCCTTCCAGAGGAACTTTGCGGATAATGAGTATTCCAAGGGGATTTTAAGGACACTTATGAGCGCTGTATCCAAATTCGCGGAAGGGGGAAGGGATTCCCTGCTGTGGAACGGTGAAGCCACCATATCCACGGAGGAAAACTTTGTTGTATTTGATTTCCAGTCCCTCCTTGCGAATAAGAACGGGACCATAGCGAACGCCCAGATGCTTCTGGTACTGAAGTGGCTGGATAATGAGATTATAAAGAACCGGGAATACAACATGGCCTATCACGCGGACCGGAAGATCGTGATAGTTATTGACGAAGCCCATGTCTTCATTGACGACAAGTATCCCATAGCCCTGGATTTCATGTATAACTTGGCAAAGCGTATCCGGAAATATAATGGCATGCAGATAGTCATAACCCAGAATATAAAGGATTTTGTGGGAACAGAGGAGCTTGCGAGAAAGAGCACTGCCATAATAAACGCGAGCCAGTACAGCTTTATCTTCCCGCTTTCCCCGAATGACATGACAGACCTTATACGGCTCTATGAGAATGCGGGGGCTATCAATGAAAGCGAGCAGGATGACATCATAAATAACGGGCGGGGCAGGGCCTTTGTCATTACCTCCCCAGGAGAGAGGACCAATGTGGATATTGTGGCGGGAGAAGGGATAGAAGAGCTCTTTACAATGACGTGACAGCGGCGGAAAAGAGGGATAATAAGAGCGGTAGCTTATGAACAGCTGAAAGGAGCGGCATCAACAGGAGATGAAGCATAAGAGGATCATAATATGCATAGCAGCTTTCACCATGGCTTTATTAATGCTTGCAGGCTGCAAAGAAAAGGAAAAGGAAGCAGTTGCCATGGAGGGGCTTCTGAGAGTTGGATTTTTAGACGGAGGAGACCGTTTTACCGACAATGCGTCCGGCGCTCCGCAGGGGATAGAGAGTGAGATAGCTGATAGGGTGGCAGAGGACACCGGGCTTTCAAAGCAGTTTAAGATATATGGAAGCCTGGAAGAATTGTACGGGGATCTGAGGAACGGTGAGCTTGACGTTGTCTTTGCCCGCATCCCTGAAACAGACGGTAACCTTTCCGAATTCCAGGTTTCAAATACCTACGGCAGCGGCAGCTTATTTCTTGTGACTAAGAGATATAATTACATGAATGACCTGAGCCTTATAAATGGAGGCCAGGTGGGAGTGACAGTAAATACAGAGCCCATAGCGGACAGGGTGCAGGGGGCGGAAAGCGTGACCTTTAAGAGCTATGGGGATTCCCTGGCTCTTTCAGAGGATGTTTCGAATGGCACCCTGAATGCGGGGATCGTAAATGAGAGGGAGGCTGTGAAGCTCTTAGATGATGAAAGGATCCAGGTCCAGGAGCTCTTTAACAGCCCGAAGGAATTCTATGTGGCAGCCATGCAGAAAAACTCGGGCTTTACGGATGCTGTAAATAATGCCATATACAGCTACAGGGCAGAGCAGATAGGACTTGACAGCCCTGAGGAGCCTTCTGCAGAAGAGGAAAACTGACCGCAGGAAAAGTGACGGCGGCAATATATCAATAGATGAAAGGAGCGGCACAGACAATATATGGAAAACGCGAAGATATATGAAATGCCTGCAAAGCTTAACCAGGCAAATTCCAGGATACATGAGGACAATCTCATGGAATTCGTAGATAAGGATAAGGATCTTATACTGGATTTTAAGGAAAATCTCTATGTAAGCTCTGCCGGAATAAGGGTTGTACTCGTCCTTCACAGAACCTGTGAAGAAAACGGCCATGAGCTTATCTTAAGGAATGTATCCGAAGCCCTGAAGGAAATATTTGATGTCACAGGCTACTCAAGATTTTTAAATATTGAATCCTGATGTTTACTTTCTCTGGCTTTTTATCTGGTCAGATCGTACATGGTGATAAGAGGATATAAGATGGCATTTTTTGATAGCCCGAAGAACAGGGCGCTGTGGGAAAGAGAGCTTGTGAAGCTCAATGATGTGAGGAACAAGCGGAAGGCTACGGGCTTCAGGCCCCCTCCGGTGGGTCGTAAGGGGAAGAAGGCGGGACCTGAGAAGGAAAGCCCTTCTAATCCCTATGTACGCCACATAACCTTTAAGGAGCTGATGGAAATAGAAGCGGAGGCCCAGAAGAGAAAATCAGGGGGAGGCGGCAGGAAAAAGAAGCACAGGAGACAAAAGGATACGCCGGAAAGGTCAAAACGGGCTGCCCTGGAATGAAGAGCATCCTGACAGTAAAGAGAGGGATAGGGTTTGCAGCTCTCATAATGATATTTGTAACCTGTTTCTGCCGTTTTCCATCCTACGCCTCAGAGACAGCGGTGAATGAAAGGATGTTTCCCGGAAGCGTTTCCGATAAGGACGCTGCTTTATTTGAGGATGAGGAACTGACTGAAGAGGATGAGAGACAGCTAAGGGTAAAGCTGGATGAGATAGACCGGAAATACGACATGTCCGGATCAGGCAGCAGGATGTCTATAGAGCTTTTGGAAAACCCGGAGCTTACAGTGGTTTATGACCCCGATTCAGGCAGCTTTTCATATACCATGCCAAACGGCGGGGTTTTCCGTTCAACGGTTCCCCTTGGGGGTATGTGCTGCAGCAGGGCAGAGGTGGAAACCGGTGATATGACGTATATAGACCGGCTTTCACATGACGGAGAGCTCTATGAGGGAGAGACAGGGAAAAAGGCCACGGTTTCAGCAGATGATCCGGAAAAACCGGTAATGACGAGCTTCGGTACGGAGCTTCCCGGAAATTACTCTTTACGGATAGACTCACAGGTAAGGACGGGGATGAAGATCAGTACATGCAGGGTATCGGCATCTTTCCGTCTGATAGAAGAGGGAGAGAGACTAAGGACAGATGTGCTGACAGCACCCTGGGGCTACCGCATTAAGGAGCTGAGGCTGGATGGGAAAGAGCTGAATGTCACCCGCCCGGGCTTTATGGAACTCATACGGGACGGGGATTACGTTGCCGTATTTGAACCTGATCCCGGAAAAGCCGATGCGGGGCGGCTCCTGCCGGAATACAGTATTTCCTTCTTCAGGGATTCCACACCTCCCTGTGTTTCCTTTTCAAAGGATATAAGGCAGGGACCGGTGGAAGGACCTCTGGAATTTTACCGCAGTGAAGATGACACAGTACTAAGGCTCTTCTGGAACGGACAGGCTCTTGAAAGCGTGCCGGATCCGGTGACGGCTACCGGGGACTACCGCCTGGAAGCTGTTGACCCCTGCGGCAATACCTTTTCCTATGAATTCCGGATACAGAATAAAAGAGGCATGCCCGGACGGTATTATATCCTGATAGCACTGGTGCTGACCGTCTTTTTTGTGATCGTGGTGCTGAGATCACAATACAGCATGAGGATACTATAGGAGGAGAAAATTGAAGAGATACCGCCTTTACAAGCGCATTATTTCTGAGATCATCATATTCGTTATCTGTGCTTTAACCCTGTCCGGCTGTCTCGTGGATAATGCTTTTCGCGATGGGAATACCATAGGAGGGAGGGGCGGGGCAGGGACGCAGGGGACGAAAGCCCCTGTTTTCCCCTTTGATATCACCTATGGGAGGATACCCTTAAGGGAGAAGCCGGTATTTGACCTTTCTACAGAGCGTTTCTCCGTAAGCGGGGATAATGCCTTCTATATCCTGCCGGGCTTATGCAATCTGCCGGCGGCAATGGCCACTTTTCAGGTACTTGACTACAATTCCAGAGGTGAATTCGTATATTTTTACGTGACACCGTCTTACATAGCTCCTGATGAAGTAATGTCTTTTGAAACAGATCCCCTGAAAAACAAGGGAACGGTATCCAAAAATACCGTCCCGGATATTTTTTACTCAGAGGATTATGAATATGACGCGGAGATTCTCATGGCGTACAATCCCGATACGGGATATTACCATGTGATGGAAGCGAGAGCCTATGAGATAGAGTTTGACCCTGAAAAAGAGGGACGGCCTTATTTTTATGAGGCCAGGTTCCCTACAGTGATAAGATCCGGAAGCGGGGGATATGCCGATGGCAGCAGGCGTGAGCATATATTTGTTGAGCAGAGAGGCTTTGCCTGCCGCATAGCAGAGAGGGAGGAATATTTCCTCTTTGACCAGTCCGGTATCGGCACCATATATGATGTGGAAGGAAAGGTGTTATCCAGTACGGAGTATGTGGGAGAGATAGAAGACCGCAGGGCGGCTTTTGATAACCAGTATAAGCATGAACCGGACAGCTTCGCCCGTAATAACGCAGATCAGAAAGGCGGGAATTCAGAAGCGGACAGGGCTTTTGAGGAATGGCAGGAGGAAAACGGAGGTGGGGAAAGCTCAGGATCTTCCGATACGGAGGTCAGTGCCCTTATCACCGATGCTGTTATGTCAGTGGGGCACGAGGGCTTTTTCGCCATCACATATTTTACAGGCAACAGTCCCTTTAATCCTGAGTCCAGGGTCAGAAGCCAGACCTTAATGTCCATGAGGGAGGACGTCGGCGGCGGATCAGATGGAGATTCCGACTCCTTTATTTCCGTCAATTTAAAGGCGGAGGAACAGCTTGAGCGGTGGATGTCCCTGGACGGGAAATTCTTTAATTCCTTAACAGAGCTTCAGAAGGATGAGAATTTCGATATCAATGAGCTGAAGGCCACCTACTGTCCGGACGAGTACAGCCCCTTCGTAAACGGTATCGGAGATGATGCGGCCATCATCACAGGGTCACTGGGCTTTATAAACCAGGAAATAGACAGGGTCAATATCGATGATTTTACGGATATAATGAACGCTTTTCCCATCTTCAACAGTGAAAGACGGTGGATAATATGGTATCTGAACGGTAAAAAAGCTGAGGAATACGGCGGGGTAGATTACAGCGATGGAAGCTTTATGTGGCAATGGAATAACGGCTTTACCCTGGGAGCCATAAGGGCGTTCCGGTCGATCCATTCCCTCATTACGGACAGGAAGTTAAAAGAAGCCCTTGAAGACAATGATAACCGTCTTTCGGATGCGCTTAAGGTAATGACTGACAGCGGACTTTTACCTACTCCCGGGAAATACGCAAAGCTTAAGGACGGAACATATGGCCTAACAGGTGTCTTTGACACGCCCGCGGAAAAGCGGCAGGAGTCTTTGCAGGTTGTGAAGGTTTTATCCGAGAATGGCGTATATTCCACTTTCACTTCCTTTATTGATTATTTCCCCGAGGACAATGATGGTGGTGTCCGGACGATTGTTGCCAGCTACAAAAATTATAGCGAGCTCGTACCGGAGGAATACCTCCCGAAAACGGAGAGGACGGTCTACTATAAGGATGAGAACAGGGCGGACAGCGAACTTTCCCTTTTACTCAGGACATTCTGGCGAAGGGTAGATGAAGATGATATCAGGATCATAAGGGATTACCTGAGGGGAGAGACAGGAAGTAAAGAGCTTATCAGATTAAGGGGAGTCGCAAACCTTCTGTCTTCTCTGACGGATAACGGACTGGAGAAAGGTCTTGATGAGGCTGTTAAGGATGCGGAGGACAGGCTTGACGACGGTGATATCAGTGAGGATAAATACTATGGGATTTCTGATTCCGTGGAGGAACTTAAGGAGGAAAAGTCCCTTGAAGAGGAAATCTTTGATGGTGCGGTAAAGGATGTCCTGGAGGAAAGAAACGCTGAAATAGCGGAATTTAAGGAGGCTGTGGGACGGATCCCGGCCGGAACGCGCGAACGTGCCCTTACCCTCTGCGCCGGATTCCTTGAATTCAGACAGGTTATAGAAGCGGATTCTGTTCCTGTTTCCTATAAGCTCGTATTCCCTGAGGGAACCGGCTTCACCATAAAGGAGTCCGGGAGAAGGGAAACCATTGCGGGCAAACTCTTTCCCACCAGCAACGGGGTTATCGTTACCGCAAAAAGCAATCTGGTGGATGACCAGACAGAGCTTGTGGGATTTCAGAAGTCCGGTGGGGTTTTCATCTATGATCCCCTTACATACGGCGACGCTGTTAATTCGGCGGAGCTTGAGTTTGAGAGCCCGTCAGACAGGAGTAAGGACAGGGATATCCTGGCAGTGCGGACGAGCAAGGGAGTACGCTTTTTTGATGAAGATCCGAAAAGAGCCGGGGATTTTTACAGCGGCTTCTCGAATGCGAATTTCGCCAATGATCTGTGGAAGAATTACAGGAAACATGCAGAGGAACCGGAATACAAGGAAAGGAGTAATTATTTCGAGGCCTTAAGGGAAACAGCGTCAAATTATATTAATTACACATATTTTCCCATTTTATTCACCAGGGATATTTCGGAGGAAGTGTTCGGTATCATGTACTCCGAGCTTATGGGGACAAAGAATTACATGGGGGACTGGTGGCTGGAAACATCTATAAGGCAGGGGTCCTATGGTTTCTTAACGGACGAAATGCTCTTAACCTCCAGCGGATATACCAGGGAAGCAGAGGGCATAGCTGATGAAGCCGCAGAGGCCGAGAAGAAAAAGCTGGAGGAAGGGAGCGACGACTCTTTTATCCCCGATTCCCAGACTGTGGCAGCTCCTGATGACACGAGGGTCGAAAATAAAAGGATGGTGGGTCACCTGATCGGAGCCGAGGCTCTTACGATGATCGCTCATAATGAAGTGCTGCTCTGTACAGTCGGAGCCGGTACGAAGATACTGAACCTGGATACCGGATTGATCTCAGACGATATGAAGGGAAGTTATTTCCGCCTCTTTAAGAGACGCTATCCCGGAAAGATGAGGGGCGATACATATAAGCTTATCGGCTTTGAAGAAGAGGGCTTCCCCTATCAGGACACGGATCTCGCCATGGCAAAGGTCTATACCAGACGGTATAGCGAGTCCTTTGTGGATGAGAGGCTTATAGATTCCTTTGAACAGGTTCTGAATCAGTTCGCCAAGGATTATATCCACAGGGAGTACAGGACAAGGTTAGATGATAACGGGGAGCTTCAAAGGGTGGAGCGAACACCTGAGGAAGCGGCGGAGGATGAAAAGGCTGAGGCAATGTTCCTCGGGAATTTCCTGAAGGGCGCGGTAATTATGTTTGAAATGGCCGGGGAATATGGCATAAGCGGCAATGCGGAAGGTCTGATACCCTATCTGGTGGAGCTAAGGGAAAGGGTGGCGGCTGTGAAGCCGGCAATATCCTCCATATATAAGCTGGCTGGAGGCCAGGTGATGCTTACATCCAAAAATGGAGAGAGGGAAGAAGCCTACTGGAAAAACCTTGAGTCCAGGATGACCCTTGCTGTAGAGCAATCGGATCTGGAGGACATCATGATCGAGATCCGTATGCATGATGAGGTGCTGCCCTCCCTTAAGGACAGGGAACAGGCTGAAAAGTATAAGGGGTATAAGGAGCTTCTTGACTTTACTGACAGGAATGAAAATGCTGCGGACCTTTTCAGGGAGGAGGAGCTTCCTGAAGATGGGGAGGTTAATGAGACTGAAAAGTATCGGCAGGATGTACTCAATGATATAAAGTATGATTACTTCATGCAGGAATTCCCTGAGGAGATGACTCCGGATCTTGATAAGGATATGGATGAAAGGGATGCCACCGGTGTCCTTCACGGTGAGACCCTGATGGAAGCGGAGGCCCGGAGGGAAGCGGCTTATGCTGCATATATTCAGAGCCTCCTCCATCAGGTGAATCCGGACAGCTTCGTGACACAGAGGGATGACCTCGTTGACGATTTTGTGGATACTATTAACCATGGACCGCAATTATGGAAGGGTGCTGTCCTTTCCGAAGAGAAGAAGCTGTTCCATGAAAAGATACAGGGGATAGATGCCGTCTGGAAAATGGAAGAGCTCATCATCAGAGAAAAGATAAGGAGCATTCCTTCATATCAGAAGCATGAAGCCTGGTATGAGGATTATTCAAAGAAGATAAGCGCAGGAGAACTGATGGACGCTGCAGGAACCAGCAGCAACGGCATTGCGGCGATGTCGGAGGAAGAACCGCTGTCCGGCGTAGAGCGTGTCAGGGCACTCCGCCAGTCGGATGCTTATAAGGAAATAATAGGTGATATAAGAGATGACGCATATGTAAAGGAGCTCTTAAAGAACAGGAAGCAGACCTGGGACGGGTATGTGGGTGATGTGATAACCACCTCGGGCCCCGGATATGTGAAGAATGACAGGGGGGAAATAGAGTAGGTAAAGAAGCAGCTGTTCAGGGCGATGCTGACGTGGAAAGCTTACTCTTCGAGGAATACCCTGGCATACCTGTTCCCAAAGCGCTTCGCTTCCTCATGGGTATCCATGAAGATGTCAATGTGATATCCCTTAACGGCGCTTCCCGTATCCTCCGCGATATAGGTATGACCGTTTATCCTGATCCTGGAGCCTAAGGGGATGACATCCGGATCCACTGCCACAGTCCTGCCGCTTTTCGCATGGATGCCGCTCTTTGTGATCCCGTCGGTTTTCCCACAGCAGATGATGCAGGCGTCGTAGGCCGTGAGACGGAATAGACCGAGGCTCACTTCATTTTTCCCGGCAGCGTCGGTAAAGGGAAGGATGTTTTTATAAAAGGGCTCCGTGGAAAAGGGAAGGATGTTTTTATAAAAGGGCTCCGTGGAAAAGGGTTCATGAATGGTGGTGCTTACCGTGGTTTTAGGTTGGAAAGCCGTCATGTTTTTGATTTTTGTGTCGTTAAATAAAGAAGGAGCTATGACCTTCACATGATCCACTATCAGGGGACCATATTTTTCCTCCAGCTCTTTTTCCGTTTCCACCGCTTTTTCTGCAAAAGCGACTATCCTCGGATCAGCTGTTTCTTCCTCCCCATATCCTCCGGTAATGCCGGAGGCTTTTTCAGCGAACTCTAACAGCCTGTCATTTACGGGGACAGAATGTACCTCTATCCCTGAAGCTTTTTTGGCGAAGCCTGCCAGCCTGTCGTTTTCAGAGACAGTGGTTTTCCTGGCTTTTTCGGCGAAGCCTGCCAGCCTGTCGTTTTCAGAGATGGTATTTTTCAGGGATTTTTCAGCGGAAGCTGCGGGTTTTTCGTTTAAGGAGACAGTGGTTTTCCGGGCCTTTTCAGCGAAATCTAAGAGACGCTCTTCAGATGATGCCGCAAGGACGGGAGAAGAGCAGAGGGTGATGAGTGACAGAAGATATACTATGCATATGACCCGAAACAGGATGATATCAGGCTTCCCGGTCACTTTCACCTTTCAATGCCTCCTTTTCTCTGTCATTTGCCTTTACGATCCGTGCTAAGGTGGGCTCCGCCCAGCTGTACTCACTCATGTATTCTCCGGGCCAGAAGGGCTTTTCGCCGCGCTTCAGTGTTAGGAGATAATCATAATAGTCGCAGCTCACTTCTGAGATATGTATCCCCAGCATGTTTTTCTTTTGTCGGAATATCCCGCCTAAGCCAAGGGCGTCAAAGGTATTTAAGAGATCTGACTTTAAGTGCCTCACATAGGAAGAGTGATGGATCTTATTGCTCTCTTCCTGCCACAGGCATTCCATGATCTCAGATAAGCTGCAGAGCCTTCCCATCCTGTCTACCAGCACGGCAAGCATTTCCAATGTCTTTTTGTACTTGAAGCGCACAGGCTTTTCACTTACGTATACGCCGAAATTGCTGAAGGTTATGAACCTGACCCTGGGGGTATCGGAGCTGTTATTTGCGATCACCGTATGGGGGGGTAGGCGTGTCAGGAAGGGATCATCGCTCCAGTCGAACTCCTGCATATAGCTTTCCGGGTCGGGCGCAGGGGCTTTAAGGAGACCATTCAGATAATCATAATAATCACAGTACACGGCACTGGTATTGATGCTCATCAGCCCCCTGCTGAAAAAGACCGCGTCGGAGCAGCCGTATCTGGAAAGGGTGTTTCTTAGATCTGACCGGAGGTTCTGGAAATAGGAAGCCTAGCTTTTGACATTTTTATTCTCCCACAGAAGGTCGATGAGATAGCTGGTGCTGCATAATCCGCCCCGCCTGTCCGTAAGGATCGCCAGAAGCTCCCTTGTCTTACTATACTTAAACCTTATCCTTTCCTCACCGGAGTATACCCTGAATTCTCCGAAGGTAATAATCCTTAAGCGCCCCATTCCTTTCCTCCGTTAAAGCACGCGGCCCTTTTGCGGCTTGATCCTCGGGACCTCAGGACCGCTGCGCACATTCTCCCTTGATGGGGAAACATGCTTCGACCTTGAGGAGCCCTCCTGATCTACCGATACCATGCCTTCTTCTTTCATCAGTTTGTCGATGGAAGTATGCATTATATGGGAAATCTTTTTCCAGAGGATTTCCCTGAGATCTGACTCCTTGGAAAAATCGGCATTTGAAAAAAGGGCTTCCACATCCCGCATTCCTTTTGTGATCATATTTTTATTTGCATTTTCTTCCATTTCCTGTCGATGCTGTTCCTTTCATCTTATTTATATGCTTCCATCTTTAAGGGCGTTATATAGTATGCGCAGGGCTCCTGCCTCAGAATGCAGCTTTGATCTCATACAGTCCGGCTCCCTGTGAAGGGATATAACGCACGAAAGTATCCCCCACCTGGACCCATTTATTCATCTTCAGACCGAAG
The DNA here is from genome assembly GCA_946407725.1 of uncultured Lachnospiraceae bacterium. Lineage (GTDB taxonomy): Bacteria > Bacillota > Clostridia > Lachnospirales > Lachnospiraceae > NK4A144. The sequence goes on along the minus strand of CAMJPM010000052.1, from coordinate 4,254 downwards.
GTATTGGCGTCCTCCCAGCTCTCATAGATGGACTTTGCCACCAGATCCCCTGACCTGCTTATCAGATTCGTAAATAGCCGGAGAACCTGGTAATCATAGAGAGCCATGCTCCTCCACTCCCCTGCGTCGTCCGAGAGCTCCTTTTCATCTCCTGAAAGGGGAGTCCTGACCTCAATCGTATAGCCGTTAAAATCGGGGTTCTGATAAATGGCGAGCCTTTTCTCCTTTGTGCGCTTGCCGTTATTGTCTGTGCTGACGGCATTCAGGACTATGTGGGAGCTGTAGGCGGAAATGACTCTGTATCCGTGCAGATCCTGATTGAGCTTTTTATGCGCTGACTTTAGGACCGGCGTGAAGCCTTCAAATTCCCCGGCGGCGGACTGGTAAAGCCAGGAATTCCTCATGGGAACCGCCGCGCCCAGTATATTGACGGCCGGTGTCCAAAAGCCATATCTGTTTACATAGTATCCGTCCTCCGTAAAGCCGTCCTGCAGATAAGTCCCGTCCGGCTTGAGATAGGCCAGCACATTTCCCTCCCCTACAGGAACCCAGACTCCCTTTACTATGGGCTTTATCCCTCCGCCGGCATATACAGCTGTGTTCATGGACAATACGAGTACCGCAGCCAGTACGAAAGTAAAAAACTTCTTCAATTTCACACCCTCCCTGAATGGAAACAGATTAATCCGTTTACTTATATATACGGCTGTCATTTTAAAACACGCCATTTTTTATGGAAGTCATTTGGATGGCTCTTTTGGTCCGGTGTCACCGGCACATTTTCACTTCGCTCAAACACTCACCAAAATAAGTTGATCGAAGGGGCTTTCATTAAGAGCTTTTGGCACTCAAGTGAACGGCAGGGATGTGCGTGCTTCGGAGGATCCCGTCAAAGAGCCGTGATGAGCATTGCCATATCGGGATCATCATGCGTATATATGAAAAGGAGGGGCCTGATGGACTGGAAGACTTCCGTAAAAAGCGTTGTGGATATATTTGCAAATCTGGATTTCAGAAACGGACCGTTGTTTTACGTTATCGGAATGGTCGTTTCCGGATATTGCTGCATGGAGGGATACAGGATATACAAGGCCGTCCTCGGTGCCATGGGCTTTGTGCTGGGTTTCCGTGTGGCACAGACTTTACTCTCACACGTTGGCTTCTCCGGCGAGATGCTGTTAATGGCAGAGACCTTTACGGGACTCATCCTCGCAGTTATTGCCTACAGCATATTTAAGGCAGGGGTTTTCATAGCGGTATTCAAGTTTGCTTCCTCAAACCTGCCATAAATTTCCTGGTGGCTTTGATACCTGTTTTTCCTTATGAGATGGAGCTTCCGGATCCCGCATCCCCCGTCTGGCTCTTTGCGAAGATATTTTTGTCCGCAGCAGGGATGGGGATACAGGATGTAAAGGATCACGTGACCTGAGGCACATTTTTGGAAGCCAGTCGTATATTATGACAGAAGCCTTTATGAGCTGAGTGATTGTCTTAATACCTTTTATGGATTATAAAAGGCTGATGGCATTTCTAAAAAACAGCGAGTAATGGTATATAAGCAAAAAGCAAAGCATTTGCGACTTTAGTTTTAATACACAATAATGAAAGGAGAAAGTAATGACAAAGGAAATGGTTTTACAGAAGATGAAATACGGGGCTGCCTGCCTGTCTGTATTTATGATGACGGGGGCGAATCCCGTTCCGGTCCTTGCAGGGGAGAGCGGCGGCAACGTGGATTTCTCAGGGGCGGCGACACCCGTCGTACAGCTTATTAACAGCCTTTTAGGTCCCATAATAAGCGTTGTGACGGCGGTAGGAGCCATATACTGTGTGATCCTCGGCGTTAAGCTCGCAAAGGCGGACGAGCCCCAGGAGAGGGAAAAGGCAAAGATGGCACTTAAGAATGCCATAGTCGGATTCTTCCTGATCTTTATCCTTATAGTCGTAATGAGGATAATGGTTCCCCAGCTTGTATACTGGGTCAACGCAAACCGTAACGGCCTCACGGAGATCAAGGTTTCAAAGTGATTTTTTCCTGAGGGCTTAAGAAAAGGGAAAATGACAGCTAAAGAATAAGTAATATTTTCATAGAACGGTGGTAAATAATGATGTGGGGATGAAATAAAACCCACATCTTTTTTATATGTGAATGACAAAAATATTTTGTCGTTCACTAAAAAACCTGCTAACAAAAGTTTTTCATAGAACAATTTGTGTACGGGATTTCTGATGCTCATTTCTTCCAACTTCTTTGTCCGAATCGATCCCAAGATACTCCGTAATATTCCGGTATTTCTGCTCAAAATCTCGTTTTTCATTTCTGACAGAATCATATTTTTTCGCAAGATCTGCTTCCCTATTTTCCAGCTCCGCAAGGTCATTTTCAACCTGCTTAAGCTCTGAAATATTAGGTTTGATACCCAACTGTTTAAGCTTGTTTCTGGCTCCGTCAAAAAGAGTAAGCTGCTCGTCGTGTTTCATGGCGTAGGCTTCCTTATCCTTGGCGTTATTGTATCTCTGTCGGTAGGGCGCAGTTTCCTTATACTGCAGGAGATAATGCCGGATCTCTTTCAGTTCATTAAGCTCTCTTCCGACAGAATTAAGCTCTGAACGGATAGAGTTCGCTTCCCGGGATTTACTGTCGATTTTTTCCTTAAGATCAGTCAGGTTTCCGGCCTCTGCATAGGCCGCCGCAGCGGTCTTTAGGTTCTGAATATCAGCCCAGTATTTGAGTCCGGGGCTGTTCTGAAACTTGTCTGTCGAGGTATCAATAAGAGTCTTCCGTACAGCCGTCCTTTTAAGAAGATCCTGCTCATGAGGACGGACAGATTTTACTGGAGATATTGTCTTTTCACTGATCCTGCGGATGATCTCAGTACGGGTATATTTTGCTCCAAGTGACCTCTCACTTCCACGGAAGAATCTTTGCTGTCCGGGAGCTTTGAAAGAGATGTATTTCAGAGTTTCTCCATCTGTCCTTTCTCCCTTTACTTCATATCCTTTTGCCCGGATCCGGGAAAGGAAATCTTCATAAGAATTGACTTCTCTTATAGCCTCATCTATGTCCAGTCTCATCTTATCCTTCCAGGAGTTTTTGGCACGGGATTCTTTCCATTCCTTGTAGCTTTTTCCTTTGGCTTTGGTGGGAGCGATTATGGAAAGATTATGCTCTTTGCATAACTCATCGCTTAGGTTTCGGAGAACATAATAATTCTTTGTACATTCCAGATACTTCTTGTGTTTTATGTTGTCTGCAGCACAGAAAATGATGTGGTTATGAACTGAAACTTTATCCGTATGCGTAGCTATTACATAGGAGTAGTTTCCTTTCAAAAATCTGTCAGCAAGCTCCTCTCCAATCCTGTGAGCTTCTTCCGGAGAAACCTCTCCCGGAGCAAAGGACTGGACGATATGATAAGCAAGATTTCCGTCTTTCCTCGGTGTTTTGGAAAGGGAGGATCTGAATTCAAATTCTGCCGTCTCCCGTGAACAGGAAAAGGAAGAAACCAGCCTGTAGCCATCCGTCTTTTCCGGGTTACAGATATAGGTTATTGATTTTCCAATGGTTGTTTTGATAGCATGCATTCTTGTGTACGCCATGTCTTCTCCATGAGGCTCTTAATCTCTTTGATATCCTCTTCATAAACATTCCCGGTTTTCTGACATCTCCTGACGATCTGGTTCAAATTATTTCCTATTGCGCTGAGCTGCCTGCAGTACTCCTTAAGACCGTCATAATTTACATCATATACAAATCCGTAGACGATAAGTTGTCTTATAAAAGAAGATATATTTGGCAGCCCTGACAGCTTCCACTTTTCTTCCAGAATGAACCTCTCATCATCCGAGAGGAACACTTTCAATTCATTTTTTCTGCTCCGTTCTCCCATTTGTTTTTACCTTTCATAATCTGATGTTTTTAGCTGTTATCAATTACCGGAGATAGTGGCATTTCCGGCAGAAAACAGGGGGCAAGGGGTTCTCCCCTTTTTGGGGTTTGTGGGAACAAACCCTATGCTTGCTATCCTTCTGGGTGTCCTAAACAGGGGTAATGAAACCCTGGACTTTTTGCAGATTTCTTTAGGATTTGCAAAAAAAGAAACTGCCTAAAACACACAGGAACCCCTGTGATTTTTCGTAGCAGTTTTGGTGGATTTTATTCAGATTACTGTCGGAAATTTTCTTATCGAATTTCTTTCCGGCTGCCTGATTATAATAAATCAGGTTCATGAAAAAAACAACAGGAAATTGGAG
>CAMJPM010000051.1 GCA_946407725.1 uncultured Lachnospiraceae bacterium | reverse complement strand
TATGAAAATATCAATAGTAATACCAGTATATGGATGCAGGAAGGCTCTTCCGGAACTGCATAGAAGGCTAACTAAATCGCTGAAGGAAATAACAGATGATTATGAGATAATTCTGGTTAACGACTGTTGTCCGCAGAATTCATGGGAAGTAATAGAAGAGTTATGTTCTATAGACAGAAAGATTAAAGGAATAGAATTATCCAGAAATTTCGGTCAAATGAAAGCAATTCTTGCAGGTTTGGATAAAGCAGAAGGAGACTGGATAGTAGTTATGGATTGCGATCTTCAGGATCGTCCGGAAGAAATCATTAATTTGTATAATAAAGCGTTAGAAGGATATGATGTTGTTTTTGCAAGGCGAAGAGTAAGAAAAGACAATTGGTTAAAAGTATTATTATCTAACGCATTCTATAAAATATATGAATATGCCACTGAGGGTAACTATGATGGAGCAATTTGTAATTTCAGCATAGTAAAAAGGGAGGTTATAAGAAATTACTGCAAAATGAGGGAGTATCACAGAGGTTATGTAATGTATATTAAATGGCTGGGATACAGGCAGGCCATTATAGATGTAGAGCATGATGAACGATACGAAGGAAAGTCCTCCTATAGTTTTAAGAAACGGATTGATATGGCAATTGAGTTATTGACGTCACAATCGGATAAAGTATTAAAGCTGTTTGTAAAATTGGGATTTATCATGAGTGTTATTTCATTTATTTCCATTATTTGTCTAATAATATACAAATTTTATGCAGATGTTTCAATCGGATGGACCAGCCTGATAGCGACGACAGTATTAGTTGGAGGTATGATCATTCTTGTCATTGGAGTAGTCGGGATGTATGTTGGAAATATTTTTATGCAAATCAAAAATCGACCATTATATGTGATAAGACAAGTATTAAATGATGATAATGATACTTGATTTAGCAAGATAGATTTTTATGAATTAGAGGTAGAGTGATGGAAAATATAGTAATTTTCGGTGCGACTGGAAATATAGGAGCATATTTAACTGATTATCTAAAAAACAAGCTGGATGTTAATAAATATCATATTCTGGCGCTAGGAAGAAAGAATACTAGTTTTTTTAAAACACAGGGTATAGATTATATCAGGTTGGATGTAACGAATGAATCTGATTTTGAAAAACTTCCGTTGGAAAACGTACATGCTGTTATTAACACTGTTGGATTATTGCCGGCATATTCAAAGAATACAGATCCTTTTTCGTATATTTCGGTTAATATTGAAGGCGGGGTTAGAATACTGGAATATGCTCGTAAAAGCAAAGCTGATAGAGTGATTTATACTCAGACCTGGGCTGACCAGGGAGGATATTGGGGAAAAGAAACCGTATTATCACCTAAAATGCCCAGAAAACTGATTTATACCGGAGATCATGCATTTTATGCGATTACAAAAGCAATGATTGTTGAAACTATGGAGCATTACAAACAGGAGTACGGAATTAAAAATTTCGTTTTTAGACTTCCAAATGTATATATGTATCATCCCGATGTATATTATTATGTTGATGGAAAAAAGAAACTGACGGCATATCGATATATGATCGAAAAAGCAATCAAAGGAGAACCTATAGAAATGTGGGGTGATCAAGATGCGTTTAAGGATATTTTATATATAAAAGATCTTTGTCAGATGATCTATAAATCGCTATTTACAGATGTTCCCGGAGGTACGTATAATGCCGGAACCGGTATAAAAACCACGTTGAGGGAACAAATTGAAGGTATTATTGATGTTTTTTCACCTGCGGATCATAAATCAACTATTATAGAAATGCCGGATAAAGATGGTTTTACCAGTTTTGTTATGGATATTGAGAATGCAAGGGATGATTTGGGTTATAATCCGGAATATTCATATAAAAAATATTTGCTCGATTATAAAAAAGAAAGAGAATTAAAACGATTTGACGGATTATGGACAGCATAGTAAATAGTGTTTTACTGTCCGTAAAAAAGCCAGGTTTTCGAGAGTATTATAAGGGCTTCACAGTTGGTCACACTTCACGCCTCATTTTGGATCAGATCGGGAATGGCAATGAGATAATTGATCTCTTAAATATGGTGAAAGCTTATGGGAACGTATTTGAATCCGGGGAACAGCGGTTTTGCTGAAAAACTAAAAACTGATTATGTGGATAAAACAGGACTTATCGGTATTGTAAACAGGTCTATCAATACAAATTATAAGCTTATCTGCATCAGCAGGCCGCGCAGGTTTGGAAAGTCATATGCCGCGCAGATGCTCTGCGCTTATTATGACAGATCCTGCGATTCGCATCCGCTGTTTGATGATCTGATAATTGCAAAAGATGAGAATTATAATGCGTACATCAATCATTTCAATGTTATCAGCCTTGATATAACTAGTTTTGTTTCTGGTATCAAGAAATATACTGAACCATCTTTCCAGGATATTCCGGATATTATTGAAAAATCAATAATAAAAGAAATAACCGGCATGTATCCTGATATAAAGAATACAGATAGTGTTAATGACTGTCTGCTGGAATATGTGAGTATTACAGGGTCAAAGATTGTTTTTGTAATCGATGAATGGGATTCTGTTATACGTGAAGCAAAGAATGATTTTGCGGCACAGGAAAAATATCTGAATCTTTTGAGAGGTTGGTTTAAGAATAACAATTTTACCCCCAAGGTTGTTGCGGCAGCTTATATTACAGGGATACTGCCTATAAAAAAAGACGGCTCGCAATCTGCCATATCCGATTTTCAGGAGTATTCCATGCTTGATCCTTCGGATTTTGCCGAATATGTCGGATTTTCAGAGGGAGAAGTACTGGAACTGTGCGAGAAGAACGGAATAGATTTTTCAAGGATGAAGAAATGGTATGATGGCTATACCGTGGGAGATTATAAATCAGTTTACAATCCTTATTCTGTCATGCAGACCGTCAAAAAGAAGAGCTTCAAATCATATTGGAAGAAAACTACGGCAGCAGAAACGCTTTTGACATACATTGATATGGATGAAGACGGATTACAGAATGATATTGCGAGGCTTATATCGGGCGAAAGCATTCAGGTTGATACTGATTCGTTCCAAAATGATGTGGAAACATTCACAGGTAAGGATGATGTATTGACACTCCTTATTCATCTTGGATATCTTACATACGAGGAAATATCCGATTCTTATGATGATACGGATGGTTCCCTTGTGGGTTTTGTTCATATTCCAAACGAAGAAGTTAGGAGCGAATTCGAAAAGATATTAAGAAAAGCAAAGCACAAAAGTCTTATAGAGCTGGTTCAAAAGTCAGACCAGCTTCTGAAGGATACTCTTGAATGCAAGGAAGATGCAATGGCAAGGGCAATTCAGGAAGTACATGATTCAGCATATGCGCCAAGATATTATAATAATGAGCAAAGCTTAAGGTATGTGATCAAGATGGCGTATATTTCCTGTGTTGATCAATATGCAAAAATAGAAGAACTTCCCAGCGGACACGGAATGGCCGATGTTGTCTTTATTCCCAAAAGAAACGCTGATCTGCCGGCGCTGATAGTGGAGTTAAAATGGAATAAAAGTGCGGAAAGCGCTCTTTCACAGATAGATGGCAGAAAATATCCTGCAATTTTTAAGGGATATGGTGGTGATTTAGTCTTAGTAGGGATAAGCTATGACGAAAAAACTAAAGCTCATGGATGTAAAATAACTATTCGGACAGATCTTTGATAGATGAGTATAGATAACAAAGGTAGATTGTAACAAAGGATGTATTAATTCGGGATGAAAAGTAGTATTTCAAACACTGATAAGATAAAAAAAGTATTGGCCATAATCCTGGGGATCCTTGCTGCAATTTCAGTGTTTAAGGGCGTTATTAATGCGGTGCAGTCTTCAGTTGATTTTCTGTATGATGATTTCCGGAGTGCCGTTTTTCAGCATAATTATCTAAATGCGCAGTTTCCTTTCACATTCTGGATGATGTTCTTTTTTGCATTTTTAAGCAGGGAAATGGCAATAAAAACCTGGATCATCTGCAATCTTTTTTTTACTGCCGGAATAATTATTCTTATAAAAAAGACATTTCTGAAGGAAATGAGCGGGATTGATTACTGCATTCTGTCATTTTTTATGATCTCGGGAGGTGCCTGGCGGACAAATATCAGTAATGGCCAGTACAAGCTGTTATTTATGCTCTGTTTTTTGATGGCAGTTATGCTTTCTGATGAAGACAGGGATATAGCTGCAGGTTTTTTCCTTTCCATGTCAGCGTTCCAATATACCCTGGCAGCTCCTTTAGGGGTTTATTTTCTTTTCAAAAGAAAGTATAAGGTCATTATTTCGGCTGCCAGCTTTCTTGCGGTTTCTTTTATCGGTACGGCTGTCTGGTTTGGCGGCATAAGAAACATAACATTGAGACAGCTGGAGTTTTCCAGAATGCTCACGGAGGACGGGGATGTTGACATACAGTCGCTTCTTGGGCTCGGCAACTATGTGATCCCCGTATTTCTTGCAGGGGTGCTTTTCCTTGTCATAATTGCATATGCGGTAAAATGGAGGCCGGGTGATGATGCCCTGTTCATCAGTGTTGCATTGATGACTGCCTACGCCGTAGCATACCAGAGAATATACAGCTTTTTTATACTCATCATTCCTCTTGGGCTCTTATGGATGATGGTGAAAGAGGATCCGGAGGATAAACTGGTCATTGCGGATTTCTGCCTGATGCTTCTGCTCACCCTTTCGTTCTTTTATTCCAGAACCATTATTTCTGAAACAGCCGGAATGATGATTTCCAGAGTGCTGTTTTATCCTTCGTATGTTATACTGCTCTTCATTGCTTTCAGGAGAAATAAACTATGAGACCTGTGCGTCATCTTGGCTGCGGGCTTTTGCTGGCGGCGGTAAATTATTTAGTGAACGGTGAAGCGGATACTTCGGCAGCCTGTGCTGCCGGGGCGGTTCTGTGCGATACGGATCATCTGCTTGAATATGCCGTTTATTGCGCCAAACATAAAAAGAAGCCGGATTTTGACGAATGGTATTCCGGTGATTATTTCAAGACAAAGGGAACACATAAGATCATCTTTCATTCCTGGGAAGCCTGTATACTCATGTGGATCCTGATGATAGCGGGAATACTGTCTGGGAAAAAGCCGGGGGTTATCCGGCGGGTCTTTAAGGGTTTTACCGTTGGTTACACTTCACACCTCATTCTGGACCAGATGGGAAACGGTTTTAACTCTAAAGGCTATTTTCTCTTTTACAGATGGCGTAACGGCTGGAAGAGAAAGAGCCTGACGGTTAAGACAAAAAACGGAACCTTAAATCGGAAATGCGGAATAAAGGGAAAAAGAGCCTGACCCTCCGGCGGGAAGGACAGGCTCTTACATTGGTTTAAGGCAGCGGAGGCTGCGGCAAGGCACCTGCTCAGATGCTCCCGTTAAAGGTTTTCAGGCCCTTGCCAGGTCTACCTGCTGCAGGGAGCCGACACCCCCGGATTCCCTTAAGAATATGCCTGTTTTCCGGATCTTTCCCTTGACGGCAAAATCGGAGGATAAGTCCATGCTGCGTTCGGTGAAGTCCGTGTCGGCCCGGTCAAGGAATATGGCACCGATATTCAGCTCTTTTAAGCCCATCAGCGCTTCGTTTCCGTTTTCATCACGGCACCATACCTTAAGCTTTGAATAGACTTCGTCATTCTCATCGATCCAGCCGTTTTTATCTTCGTCGTATTTCTCCAGATCCTTAAATCCGTCGCCACTTTTTGTACCGAAGAGTTCTGAACCGTCATCTATCCTGTCGTTGCCGTTCTTATCCAGGGCGAGGAAACCGGAGCTGCCGCTTAAGCCGTGGATCTCATCCTTTACGCCGTCGGAGTCGATATCAAAGAAAAAGCTCTGGTCTGATATCTCTGTCAGGGCACTGCCGCCGAAATTGACGACCAGGGGGTCGGTCAGTGTTACGATCTGTCCTTTCTCAAGGCTCATTTCCTCGGTGAAGCTCCTGGAGGCAGAGAAGGAGAGGTTAAAGTCTATTACCCGTCCGTCTTCTGTGACAGCCCTTCCGGTGCCTTGAAATGAGGTGGATTCCTCTTCATGATGGTAATAGCTCTGCCTCTCATAGGTAACCATATAAAGGGTGTTTTGTCCTGCAAGGCTGTTTTTCATGATCCCGAGAGCCTCGTATACATAGGGGTTTGACTGGCCGTTTTTCTTCTCCATAAGGGTTTCCATAAAGGCGATTATCTTTTCCAGTACCAGCTGGCGGAGGGACTTTAGATCCCTTTCGGGTACATTCCGGACTCCGGAGGTTTTCTGAAGGGAGATCAGCGATCCGGGAGTAAAGGACCAGGCGGAATCGGAGGGATCCTCATCCGATCTTTCAAAACGGTCTCTTTTTCCGTTCTGTTCACTTTCAGCCTTTTTTGTTCTGTGGTTTTTCAGTACCTCTTCGTCAAAGAGCCCCGCGATCACCGTGCCTTTTTTTACGGTTTCACGGTTCACCTCATGGTAATGGTGCGAAGACATAAGCTTCGCGTTTGATGCTGCGATCTTCATGTTTTGTCTCCTTTCCTTAAATTCAGATTGCAAACAGAGCCGGGAGTATTCCTCCGGCCTGCATGGAAGCTGTTCCGGAAAAATTTCCGGGACAGCCGCATAGAAAAAGAACAGCAGAAACCTTTCCAAAATACAGGGGTATTCCCTTGGTCATCCATGAAAGATTTAGTGCTGTCCTTGCTTTAAGGAAGGAAACTATTGCTTTTTCTAAGTATTCAGATTATATATCGGCAGATTTCAAAAAAACTTTAGAGTATGATGGATTTTATGCCGGGTTTTAATTTGGTGGGCCGGCAGGCTGCTGAATTGTATCTATACCGGTGGATATGGTATAATATAATACATATGAGAGCAAGAAATGCGGGAGGAGTGTGGAATCACAAAGGGGGGAACGCTTCTGATATCGGATTATGATCCCGGCATCATAATATCAGGGTCAAAAAAGAAAGGAAGATAAGAGCTTTGGAGATAAAAAGAGCAATAGTCACCGGTGCAGCCGGGTTCAGCGGAGCAGTGCTGACGGAGGAACTGAGAAAAAGGAATATTGAAGTATTCGCAGTGGTACGGCCGGGATCAGGGCACAATGTAAGGCTTGATAAGAACGACAGCGGTCTCACCATCTGTGAGCTGGAGCCGGAAAGATATATTGAGCTCCCTGAACTTGCAGGACATGGCTTTGACGTCATGTTCCACTTAATGTGGATCGGTGAAAGAAGTGTTGAGGAGCAGATGAAGAATATCAGGGTGTCCTTTCGTTGTCTTGACGCTGCGAATCAATGCGGCTGCAGAAGGTTTGTATGTACCGGATCCCAGGCAGAGTACGGGGTAGTTCCGCCGGATAAGATCATTACGGAGGATACACCCACAAATCCTTTCACCGCATACGGGGCAGCCAAGGCGGCGGCCTTCAGCCTGACTAAGATCAGGGCTGAGGAAACCGGTATTGACTGGATCTGGGCAAGGATATTCTCGCTTATCGGAAAATACGAGCCGGAGGGCAGGATGCTGCCGGATCTCTATCACGCTCTTATGAATAAAGAGAAGAAAAAGCTTTCCTCCTGCACCCAGAACTGGGATTACCTGGATGTCCATGATGCGGCTGATGCGCTTATCGCCCTTGCAGAGAAGGGTATAAACGGGGAATGCTATAATATAGCCCGGGGAGATTTTAAGCCTCTTAAGGAATACGTGGAGGAGCTGGAAAACATCACCGGTGTACACGGCTTTACGGAATACGGGGAAGACGCCGACCCTTACATTTCCCTGCAGCCGTCAGTGGAAAAGATCAGAAAAGACACGGGATGGCTGGCAAAGAGGTCTTTTGCGGAGAGTATTTCGGATTATAAATAAGAGTATCCCCGTGTCAGTAACAGTGCATAAACGGGGCATGGAGACAGTTGTGATTAAAAATGAAAGGAGCGGCATCGACATAAAATGAAAAAAGCATTGATCACCGGAGTTACAGGACAGGACGGTTCATATCTCTCAGAGTTTCTTCTGGAAAAGGGATATGATGTACACGGGATAATCCGCAGGAGCTCTGTGGATTTCAGGGAACGTATCGCACATCTTGAGGGGCATGAGAGATTTCATCTGCATTACGGAGATCTTTCGGATTCCATGTCGCTCCTTAAGGTGATAGGATCCGTGAGACCGGATGAGATTTACAATCTGGCGGCACAGAGCCATGTACAGGTGTCCTTTGACGTTCCGGAATTTACGGCCAATGTGGATGCCACCGGAGTTTTAAGGGTGCTGGAAGCAGTCAGGATCTGCGGTCTTGCTGAGAGCTGCCGGATATACCAGGCCAGCACATCGGAGCTTTACGGCAAGGTGGAGGAGGTGCCCCAGTCAGAGGCTACCCCGTTCCATCCCTACAGCCCCTATGCGGTAGCAAAGCTCTACGGTTTCTGGATCACAAAGGAGTACCGGGAGGCATATAACATGTTCTGCTGCTCCGGTATACTTTTTAACCACGAATCCGAGAGAAGGGGTGAGACCTTTGTTACGAGAAAGATCACCCTTGCGGCTTCCAGAATAGCCCAGGGAAAGCAGGATAAGCTGTATCTGGGGAACCTGAGCAGTCTCCGTGACTGGGGCTATGCAAAGGACTATGTAGAGTGTATGTGGCTCATTTTGCAGCATGACAGGCCAGAGGATTTTGTGATAGCCACGGGAGTACAGCATTCGGTACGTGAATTTGCCACACTGGCCTTCCATTACGCCGGTATCGAGCTTGAATGGAAGGGAGAAGGGCTTGAGGAGAAGGGCATAGATAAAAAGGATGGAAGGATCCTCGTGGAAGTAAGCCCGGATTTCTACAGACCTACCGATGTGGTCAATCTCTGGGGTGATCCCGGTAAGGCGAAAAAGGAGCTGGGATGGAATCCCCAGAGCACTTCCTTTGAAGAGCTGGTACGCATAATGGTTGATGCGGATATGAGGAAGGTGGCGGTTGAAAGAGCAGAAGAGCATATCTCCACGAACCTGGCGGAATACCTGGAAAAGGGTGTTGTCAAATAAGTATGGCCGGTGAGCCTGTCCCGGATAAAAATTTGTAATGGTACAGGTTATTCTGATCAATATTTGTCATCGGGGTGTCTGATTTGGATAAGAGATATAAAGAAAGTATAAGTAAATACGGCAGCTTTAGGGTAATAGCCCTGGGAGCAGCTCTGATAATAGCCATTCTGGTCTTTAGTACGATATGGTCCGTAAAGAGCGCCAGAAGAAGCACTGATGAGGCGGTTCACTATGTGAGCAACTTTTATCTTGAGGAGCTGTCGGGCAGAAGAGAGCAGGTGGTGGCTTCAAACCTGCAGCAGAGTATAGAGAACATATACACTGCAGTGGGTCTTATGACAAGTGAGGATCTCTCTGACATGGAGCATCTTCAGGCCTTCCAGGCCAGGATGAAAAAGTTCTACAGACTTGAGAAATTTGCCTTTGTGGATTCAAAGGGACTTGTCTATACATCCCTTGGAACCTGGGATAATATTGACGAGTACAGCTTTGATTATCATACCATAAGCGAGCCCGAGATTTCAGTAAAGGATCTGGAGAGCGACGACAATAAGGTTATCATCGCGATCCCGCTGGATCCCACTCCCTTTATGGGGGAAACCCTTGTGGCGTGCTTTATGGAAATAGACACAGGCACCCTTCTCAAAGGCCTTTCGGTCCATAATAATGAGGATTCGGTTACCTTCTGCAATCTCTATTACAAGAACGGGGTGCCTTTAACCCATGTAGTCCTGGGGGGACAGGCACAGGATCTTAATCTGTTTACGGCACTTGAAGATGCTGTTTTTACCGGAGATGCTTCCCTTGAAAAAATGAAGGAGGACTTTAATGAGGGAAGAGGCGGAGTGACAGCCTTTGAGTACGCCGGTAATTCTGAAAATATGTATTATACACCGGTGGAAAACACTGACTGGATGCTCACCTACCTTATCCGGGACAGTATAATCGGAGAACAGATAAATAATATTTCAAGCGGGATAATTGTCCGGAGCCTTTTACAAACCCTGGCTATAGCCATCGTCATGGTGATCATTTTTGCTTTTATCCTCATTCAGAACCGGAAAGCTGCAGTTATGAAGCTTGAGCAGGAAAAGGCTGAGGCTATGCAGCAGGAGCTGGAGGAAAGGATTGCATTGCAGGACGAGCTTCTGGCAAAGGAAAGGAGGCAGCACAGGGCCGACGGCATGATAACTGCCATGGCCTCCGAGTACAGAAGCGTTTACTATATTAATTTTGACGACAATGACTGTATCTGTTACAGAACCGGAGCCGAGAATGATTTCGGAATAAAAGAGGGAGATCATTTCAACTATCAGGAAAAGCTTCAGACCTACGCAGAGGAATACGTTGCGGAAGAAGACAGGGAGAACTTCTTAAAATTTATAGATCCGGAGACCATAAAGGAAAGGCTCTCAAAGGAAAATATCCTTTCCCACAGATATCTGGTTAAGAAGGATGGAAAAGAACACTATGAGATGCTCCGCATGGCGGGGGTCCGCCATATAGAGGACAGGGAGGATAATATCGTACATGCCATCGGCATGGGGTTCTCCGATGTGGATAAGGAGACCAGGGAGGCCATGGCCAGAAGAAAGACTCTTTCCGACGCCCTTTCACAGGCTGAGGACGCCAATGCCGCAAAGACCTCATTCCTTTCCTCCATGAGCCATGAGATCAGGACTCCTATGAACGCCATAATAGGACTTGACAGCATTGCCCTTAAGAGAAAGGATCTGCCTGATGACACCAGGGAGTACTTAGAGAAAATAGGCGGCAGCGCAAGGCATCTTTTAAGCCTCATCAACGATATACTGGATATGAGCCGTATCGAGAGCGGCAGGATGATCCTTAAAAATGAGGAGTTCTGCTTTAAGGAGATGTTAGACCAGATCAATACCATGATCAACGGCCAGTGTACGGATAAGGGCCTTAACTATGAGTGCAGGATAAACGGTATTGCGGATGATTACTATATCGGTGATGACATGAAATTAAAGCAGGTCATCATAAATATCCTCGGAAACGCAGTAAAATTCACTCCTCCGGGAGGCACTGTATCGTTTTTAGTAGAACCCCTTTCGCAGTTTGAGGGAAATGCGCCTTTGCGCTTTATAATGAAAGACACGGGCATAGGCATGGATAAGGATTATCTGCCAAGGCTCTTTGAACCTTTTTCCCAGGAGAATGACGGCAAGACAAATGAATACGGAAGTACCGGCCTCGGTATGGCCATTACGAGAAATATCATAGAGATGATGAACGGAAAGATCACCGTGGACAGTGAAAAGGGGAAGGGTACTGCCTTTACTGTTACAGTGACCTTAAAGACTGCGGATAAGAAGCAGGAATGCGTGGAAAATGAGATCATGAGACCCCAGGATATGCGGGTGCTGATAATTGACGACGATCAGATAGACTGCGAGCACGCAAGACTGGTTCTCGAAGAGGTGGGAATCGTTTCAGAAGCCTGCTACAGCGGGAATGAGGCCTATGAGATCATATCCCTGGCAAAGGCCAGGGGACATAATTATAATCTGATCCTTGTGGATTTAAAGATGCCGGAAGAGGATGGTGTCTCAGTTACAAGAAAGATCCGGGAGCTCTGCGATGATGATTCCGCTACCATCATAATTCTTACGGCCTACAGCTGGGACGATATTATCGAGGAAGCACTGGATGCGGGAGTGGATACCTTTATGTCCAAGCCTCTTTTTGCCTCCAATGTGCTTAGCGAGTTCAGGCAGGCCATAAAGCAGAAGAGTATTGCCCATACGGAAATAAAGAAGGCTGACCTGAACGGAAAGAGGATACTGCTTGCCGAAGACATGGCCATAAATGCGGAAATAATGATGAAGGTCTTAAGTATGAGGGGGATGGTAACCGAGCATGCAAAGGACGGACGGGCCGCGGTGGATATGTTCGTTAGCAGCGCTGAGCATTATTATGACGCTGTTTTAATGGATGTGAGAATGCCGGTTCTGGACGGGCTGGGTGCCACTGAGGAAATACGTGCCCTTGACAGGGAGGATGCGAAAACAGTACCTGTCATCGCCCTTACGGCGAATGCCTTTGACGAGGATGTACAGAGATCGCTGCAGGCCGGCATGAATGCCCACTTAAGCAAACCCGTGGAGCCGGAACACCTCTTTGAGACCCTGGAGCATCTCATTAAGAAGTAGTGGCAATGTTTCCCCAAAGGGGAAGCCTGTGATATGATGCTATTTTGCTTTCCTCATGACCACGATGTATTCCACGCCTCCCCGATTATCAGGGACTTTATCGGCACGGACGGCTGCCTTTATCCGCCTGCCGCTTGGAAGGGTGATCTTCAGCTCCTTTGAGGTACCGATTATGCTGTTTATGAACATTTCAGTATATTGCTGATGGGGTATGTCATCATATCCGTCGATCCACTTGCAGAAAGTGCCGGCATTAAGGGCAGAGGCAAGGGCATCGCCATCCAGCATCAGCTCTTTTGAAAAACCATGGACAACAGTCTCATATATAAGGCCGTTTCTCGTCCGCCTGAGGAATAAAATGGTGTCATTTAAGCACTCGGAGAGGATGTGCATCTGGTTACGCATTTTCATAACGTCAGTCACGTCTATGGTCATGCACTGCCAGCAGGGCAGTCCGAACTGGTCGGTTAAGTGGGCCTGTTCCGCAATGTAGATATAGCTTCCAAGCTTGCGGCGGATGCGGTAGGGTGATAATTCACTGATCCTGGAATGAGAGACCGCAATGGCTTCATCCCTTACACGGTCAAGATCATCCGGATGTATCATCAGGGCAAGCTTATTCTTAAAATCACGTTTTATTTCCTCTTCATTAAAGCCCGTCATTTTCTGGAAGTTTTCACTGATGAAGAGGATAGTGAAGTCCTTGTCATTTGCACAGCGGAAATAGGCTCCGGGGATATTCGAGCTTACAAACTGGAGCTCTGTCACATCCTGGGCAGAGGTATAGAACTTCTTTCCCTGTACATCTTCACTTAAGAAATAAATCTTTAAGGAGATCCAGATCAGGACCCCGTTTGGCTTATAGAACCGGAGGATTCCGCTGGCACCGGTGGTGTGGTGTTTATACGCACTTTCAAGGAGCTCATAAAATTTTGAAACATCGCCTGGGTAAAGCTCTTTCTGGAGATGATGCCTTCTTTTCTCAAATTCATCGACCTCGATTTCAAGCATATGGAAATACTGGTCATTAAAGCGGACAATATCCACATTGTTCCCGCTCCAGTTATAGAAAGCCACGGGACCAAGAATATTATTGAGCATGGCATCGCTGTAGATATTGTCGTCCAGAAACTCCCTGACATGGATCTGCTGGTTTGCCTTAAACTTAAAGCCGCCGGTGTCTATTATGGATTCGTCAGCTACCAGTTTATCAAAATCAGGAACACTCATGGGGCGGCTGAAGAAATAGCCCTGGGCATAGCGGCATCCCAGATCCGACAGGAATTTTGCCTGTTCATCGGTCTCAACGCCCTCGACGATAATGGGCATGGCCAGATTCTGGGTCATGTTCACAACGGATTCCAGTATATTTATTCCCTTTTTCTCCTCTTTTTTATAAGAACGGAGGAACTGGGCATCCAGCTTTATAAGGTCAACATTGATGCTGTTTAACATATTTAAGGATGAGTAACCGCTGCCGAAATCATCCATCAGCACCATGAAACCGTTTGTCTGAAGCTTTGAAACAGTATCCCCTACGGATCCGGCGTTATCAACATAGGCGGATTCGGTGATCTCTATCTTGAGACAGTTTGTGGGGAGCTCATACTTTTTTATGAGTTTGTCAAATAAGGCGGGCACGTCCATTGCAACTATATCGGCCCTGGAAAGATTGACGGAAACGGGGATCAGTGCCTTGTTTTCCGACAGTCTTTTATGGATCCATTTGCACACCTCTTCCCAGATAAAGGTGTCAAGCTTTGTGACAAGGCCGTGCTTTTCGAGAATGGGCACAAAGAGACCGGGAGAAACAAAGCTGCCGTCAGGCTTCTGCCAGCGGGCAAGGGCCTCCGCACCCACGATCTTCTTTTTGGAAACCCGGTACTGGGGCTGCAGCCAGAAACAGATCTCACCGTCATCCAGGGCATTCTGGAATTCATAGAGAAGCCTGTATTCCTCAGCGCTCTTCTCGTGGAACGTTACATCATATACATCAATATGGTTGTGATAGCTTCCTTTTACTTTTTCACAGGAGAGAACGGCGTGATTGAAATAATCCAGCATGAGTTCACAGGAGCCGTCTATCATGGCAACGCCGAAGGCCGGAAGGAATCCGCTTATGTTGCTGAAAGAGGAGATAAGCTCCTGGGTTTTTTTATACAACTCCGCTATATGCTCCTCGTCATAGGGGATTATTATGCAGAAGTGGTTTAAGCCCAGATAACAGGCCATGCCATTAGAACGCTCCGCTTCGGAAATGAGCATTTCTTCAATGCCGTCAGTGAGCTCCCGGCTTGTTTTCTGTCCATACCAGTCGATAAAGAGCTTATACTGTTCTATCTCAATATCAATGAGACAGAAGCTGTCCATGAAACGGGTAAGCTCTCTGTCGGCTCTGGCAAAGAATTTCAGGTTTTGTCTGTTCCGCATGACTAATCTACTTTCTTTAATTGGAGATTTGTAACTGTTCAGAACAGTCATTTGCGTCTGCCGCAAGTGACGTCTGGGGCATTTAAGCATTCTGAACAATTAATGAGGATCAAAAGCTGCCGTGGAAGTCATCGTTGTCATCATCCGCAGCGTCGTCATGGAGGTATTCCCGGCTGGTAACCCTCTTTCTGTCACGTTCCTTTTCAACCAGGGAAGAGAGCTGCTCCATTACCTCCCTGGGCTTTTTTATGCTTTTGATATCGAAGTGTCCAAGGGTCTTGTCTCCGGATTCACAGTGGAGGGTGCCTACTCCGAAAATACGCTGTCCCAGTGTCTGGCGCATGCTGATGTCCATTATCCTGTATAGCCTCACTTCATCTGAGGTCTGGGTGAGAAAACCCCTGTTCAGGTAGAACCGCTCGCTGTCAAAGGCATAGCTGGTAAATGACAGGGGGAGCCCGAAGAGTGTACGCTTTTTATCCTTCCATAAAAGGCTCTTTTTTTCCATTAGTATTGCTCCTTTCAGTAAAATCCATTCTTTTACGGTACTCAGGTATTCAGCCTGAATACCACATTTTTCACTTTATCCTTAAAATCCTTTATAACATATTTAAGATTTCCTGCCTTCAGCTGGTAAAAGGAACCCTCGAAAAACCTGAAAAGCTTGACGAAAGGGTGGCCCCAGCCATAGATCCTGTAGGTCTTTTCCCTGTAAGGAGTGTATTCCTCCACAACAGAAGGGCATTTTATCTTGTCTGTGTCAAGATCGTATGACCCCATGGTGAATATCCTGCGGTAGCCTTTAGGAATAAGGGACAGGTCATCCTGATAATGGGTGGCGCCCTTTACCACGCCGATATTCCTTATCATGTTTACCCTGGGTGTGAGAGTGAGGCCGCCGTAAAGATACTGGTTTGAGATCAGCACTGTCTCAAAATGGGGAAAGCCTTCACTCCTGTGTTTTTTACACATATTGATAAGATTGGCCATTACCCCGTGCTCCTTGGCGTAGGTCACGGTCTTTGAAACCTTTTCCGGGCTGTTGAGCCAGGAGTATTCCTCATCCCAGGTATCCACAACTCTTTTCCATGTGGCCCAGCCCCAGGTAAAGGTGGCAGAGGTAAAGAGTATGTCGGTATTAAGGCCCTCCGTCTTTTCCATGGGATTAAAGCCCGATATAAGCATGACTTTATCATCATGGGCATATTTGTCAAGCATTACAGCGCAAAAAGGGATAAAGGACGGAGAAGGGCAGGTGTCGTCCTCCAGCACTATGCATTTATCCGTAAGGGAGAAAGCCCATCTGTCAGCCCTGTATCCAGCGAGATCTGCTCCTAAATTGACATCGCTGTAGTTTTTATGGACCTCGCATTCCCAGTCAACGCTCTCAGCGATCTCCCGACATTTTCTTATGTTCTCCGGATCCGAAGGGTGGCCTGCCCTGGGACCGTCCTGGAAGAGAAAGAGCCTTGAAGGCTTTGAGAGCCTTACGGCCTCAAATACCTCTTTAAACTGTTCATGTCTTGTAAAGAAAACGAGAAGGACGGAGACGTCTGTTTTTGCTTTTTCCATTTCAGATCCCCTTGCTTCTTCTCCATTCATCCTTATCAAGGAGCATCACATAGAATACCTGGCCGTAGAAGTCGCTGTTTACAAAGCGTCCGCAGTCGATCACTTCCTTTATGTTGTTTTTCTTTGTTACTATCCTGTAATCCACGTAGTCCTTGCAGCAGTTTATTCCCTTATCTATCTGCTTCCAGATGGCATCGTCCACTGCCTGTATCTCTTCAGGATGCACTATCCCGTCAAAGGTACCGCCGGTGTATTCCATGAAGTCTTCCAGATTGTCGCATTCAAACATGGTAATAAGCTCCTCGTTGGCGTAGAGGATCTTTTTATCATCATCGGCCATATAAACCAGTATGGCACCGGGAATGTATCTGGCCACATTTTTGATGTTAAAGGCTAACTGCAGGCGTTTCGTGATCTTTATATCGGATGTATACTGTCTGCATCCGTGTTTTCCCTCGCTCTTTACGTTATAAAGGGCGGAATCGGCCAGCTTCAGCAGCATGGACATATTATCAGCCTGAGCCGGATATTCTGCGAACCCGATGGAAAGCCTGAAGGGATAAGTTTTCTCCTCAAACACAAAGGAATGGGGGGATTCGGAGAGCTCCTTAATGAGAGGCAGCGCCTCCTTTGCGGTATAACCCTTTAACGCTACGCTGAGCTCATCCCCGCCGGTCCTTGCGAGCAGGGCATTATTTGAAAAGACGGAATTTAAATCGCCGGCCAGGTTCCGGAGCACATCATCCCCGGTGGCGTGTCCGTACATATCGTTTACGATCTTGAAATCGTCCACATCAATAAGGATCAGGGTGAAGGGATCATCCGGATGCTCATCAAGATAATTATCGATCTCCGACCTGAAGCCGTGACGGTTTAAGAGCCCGGTGAGCTCGTCCCGGTTGCTTAAGAGATGGAGCTGGTTTAAGAGATGGGTTAAGGTCATCTTTGAAGAGATGAAATAGGAGACCTCCTCCAGAATGCGCCTGGTGGTGGAGATATCCTCCGTATTAAAGTTGTCCATGCCTAAAAAGCCCATGATATCCATGGAACTGTCATAAAGGGGCACGATGATAAATGAGCGGATCCCTTCCCAGGTCAGGAATTCGTATGCCTTGGGATTGGCTTTACGCATTAATTCCAGATTGTCCACAACTACGCAGTTTTCCGTCAGGATCGCAGTCCTCATCCTGTTGATGTCAAAACCTGTGTAGTCCGAACTGATACCGCTTCTCGGAGTGACACCCTCGGAACACCATTCATACATGGCGTTCCCGTCCGTGTCCAGCATGTATACCCTGTCGGGCTTCATTACACGGCCCAGCTCGGCGAGTGACTTGTAAATTCCGCTTTCAAGGGCTCCGGCTGTGTTCAGGAACCGGGCGATACGTATGATGGCGTTGTCCGCTTCATGTCCTTTCGTAAGGAACTCACGCTCTTTTTTACTGTCCTCCACCGGCCAGAAAACGATATTACAGCACCCCGGGATGGATGAGGGAGTTGCGATATAGTCCATCCACTGTCCGAAGGATATCTCAAAGACCCTGCCGGTGACGGTTTCCCCGTTTGCGGCTCTTCCGGTGTAATCCATCCAGTCGGGTGAGTTGTCATCAAAGCACTTTTTGTAGCTCTTTCCCAGTATATCTATGCGGCTCAGTCCCGAATACTCGCAATATTTATTATTGACAAAGACATATCTTACGTCCGTTACGCCGTTAAGCGCCACGGAGGGGCGTAAGATCATGAAGGGAAGGGGTATGTCCTTATATATATCGGGAATCTCTCCCAGGCTGTCAATGGACTCGAGATCCACATGGTTTTTCTCTCTGTCCTCATTAAAGCGGTAGAGCAGGAGAGTAAAGACCTCGTGGAAAGAGGGTTTTTCATCTCCAAGAATAAATGCTGTGCTTATGGTAAGGGAAAGATTTTTATCCGGGCTTATGGCCTGTATCTTTTCAATGCAGTCTTCAATTGTATCCTTAAGGTTCTGGCAGTCCTTCCCTTTTACACAGACAGTGAAACCGCAGCTTAAGGTTTTGGCTGTCACGGCACCCGCCGGGAAGGCGCGCTTTATGGTATTGCCCACATTCTGTAAGAATTCTTCGGCAGTGTCCTTTCCGTATGCAGCATGGATGCGCTGGTACTCCGCAACCTCAAACATGGCGGCACCGTATAACGTACCATTATTTCTGTAGTTGTCATCCATTCCCTGCAGGGTAAGGAAAAGCCCCCTGGAATTTAAAAGCCCGGTATTTATGTCCACATACAGGGCGTGGTCCATTTCCTCATCTGCGGTAAGAACAATGTCAGAATCTATGAAATATCCTATAAGTCCTACGATCTCGCCGTTTTTATACAGGGGATATTTAGTGGCAAGGATATTTACTTTCGCACCCTTCGCATAGATCTGTCCCGGTGAATTTCTTATGACGACTCCTTTTTCCAGTATTTCCAGTTCATCAGAGCGGTACTGGGTGTCATCGGGATGCCAGCCCATTTCCTCATCACTTCTGCCCAGGATCTCCTGAAGGGAATTAAAGCCGTAGAATTCCAGGAAGGATTTGCTGGCGCCTAAGAACCTTCTGTCCCGGTCCTTCCAGAAATACCGGACGTCTGATATGTCCATAAGGGAATTCCACAGGAAATCGCTTTTTATCATGTCTTCGGCGTCTTTTTCACTGAAGTCAGGGCCTTTTACATCTCCCGGCATGTAATTTAAGACGGTCCTGGCCATATCCACAAATTCACCCTGGGTTTCCCGTTCCACCACGGTAATGCAGAAGAGGATCCGGTTTCCGTTGCTTTCGGGAACTTCGCTGCATCTGAAGGTTACCCATTTGAAAACCTCGTTGATCTTTATCCGAAACAGGGTCAGAAATGATTTTCCGCTGTTTATCGCCACCCTTTTTGAAAGGGATTTTTTATCAAAGGTCTGGAGAAACCGGTCAGCGTCCGGGGAAAATACCACGCCGGAATTCACAAAATCAGCAATGGTAAGCTCATAGTTATAGGAGCTGCCTACGGTGCCGAAACCGTATTCCGCTTTCAGAATGCGGAGTGTATTCTCGCTGAGATCCACATAGTAAATATTGTCATAGGAGGGAATAAGGCTTTTCAGCAGGGATTCGTCATCATTGATCCCGGGTTCGTCATCAATACTCTCTGCCACGTGAAGAAAACATTGGAAGATGCAGCCTGCAGCGTTTGAGGAGATAAGCCTGTTATCCAGAACATAGTGCATTCCTCCGTAGTAGAATTCCAGATCCTCTGAAACACCTTCGTTGCCGATACGGTCGGCGGTATCCCTGAAACGTTTTGAAACATCGGTTCCCACTGCATTGGCAGTCTCCATCAGAACGGTCCTGGGATCATGGCCGGTGCGGGCAATAAGATTATAGAACTCGTTATTTGCAAAGAACACGTCAAAGCTGCTGCCGTCATAATAGGAGAGAGCCATGGCCTGACCCACATTCAGGTTGATAAGACCGGCTTTTTCAAACAGTTCACTTTCGCCGGGGGTCTCCCTTTCAATCCACCAGCTGTTTTTGTAGCTTTGAATGATATCCTCTAAAGAAGCGGGTTTCCCGTAATAATAGCCCTGGACGGATTCGCAGCCTATGCTCCGCAAAAAATCCAGATGCTCCCTGTTCTCTACGCCCTCGGAAATAGTGTGGATACCGAGGTTTTTTGCCATGACCACAATGGACTCCACTATCTTTTTGTTCCGCTCGGTGAAGTTACGCATCAGCTCCATGTCGATCTTGATGGCGTCAAAACGGAAGTTGCTCAGCATATTAAGGGAGGAATAGCCGTTTCCGAAATCGTCTATTATCACCTTGAAATGCATGTTGTGGAGTTTTTCTATCTCCTCCCGGAGGAACTCCGGATTTTTTAATATAGTCTTTTCCGTGATCTCTATAACGATCAGGGAATGGTCTATTCCGTTATCCCTGGCGATCACTGAAATGGTGTCGGGCACATTGAGGACGAGAAAATCGTCGTATGTGAGATTGACGGAAACAGGCAGGGAATCATATCCCATATCTATGATCCGCCGCATGTCCTTCGCCGCTTCACGGATAACATAGGTGTCAAGCTTCCATGTCAGATTGTTTTCCTCCAGGATCGGAATATAAACGGAGGGAAGGAGAGTGCCGCGGTCTTTGGTCTCAAAACGGGTCAGGGCCTCAGCACCGCAGAATTTATCGTTTAACAGCCTTATCTTGGGCTGGTAGAAGACCTTTATCCGGCCGTTCCTTATGGCTTCATCTATATTGTCTGTGATATAGGAGCGCATAAGGAGCTCGTCATCCATCCGGTGGTCGAAATAGCTGATGCCGGAGGAATTTGAGATCCTGCTGTTACGGCAGGCGAACATGGCCTTGTCGCATATACCTTCAATAGTGTCGGTGCCCTTTACGTATCCGTTGAAAACACCGGTTTTTACGACAATGCGTTCATCCCCGCCCCGGGCCTCCATATCCTTTATGATCTTCGGGAGAAATTCGTCCTCCCCCTTCTGGTCCGTGAAGGCATAGAAACAGAAGGTGTCTGTCCGGCAGCTGTGTTCGTTCCCGAAATATTTTCTTAAGAGATCGGAAAACTCCTTTATCAGCCTGTTTCCGTCATCGGCTCCGTATCTTGCTATAAAGGGTCTGATGCCGTTTAAGTCAAAGAATATCATGACGGGAGTTGAGCCCTGGCCGTAAGCCCGGTCAAAATATTCCACCGCATTCTTCTTAAACAGTGCCGTAAGGGGGAGATTTGTCAGTTCGTCATATTTGGTTTTGTCATTATAAATATCTTTAAGCATTATGCCCATATTTTACATCAGAATGACAGGTTCTTTCAAGTCAGAAAAAAATAGGATACAAAACAACTTTTTTATGGTAAAATATGACATTATCTGATTCGTGCCGGGCTGTGACAGTCACAGAGCATAAAAACATCCAAAGGAGGATTATGAATGGGGAAAATTGAAAACGTAACAAAGACGAGGAGAGGGCTTAATCTCAAAGCCAAGATGCTGCTTGGCATCCTTCCGGTAGTGCTGATCGGACTTATTATCGTGACTTATTTCAGCACCAGCCAGGCGGGAGGCGAGATCACCAGCCTTACGGAAGAGAAGGCCAGCGAAATGCTTGACGGTAATATCAACAACATTAATTCCACCCTTCAGGAATTCCGCACCACAGCACTTGCTCTTTCAAGAACCGTATCGGCAACCTATGAGAATACCGATCTTAAAACCTATGAGGAAATATTCAGCAAGATAGTTTCGGACAATCCGTCCATACTTGGAAGCGGTATATGGTTTGAGCCCGGGGTATATCAGGGACAGGATTTCGCAGGTCCCTACTGGACGAAGGATGCCTCCGGAACAGTTTATTATACGGATGAGTATTCAAATGCCGAATATAATTATCCGGTTCAGGAGTATTATACGAATGCAAAGGCCAAGACCACTCTGGATGCCGAGATAACGGATCCCTACTATGATGAGTCCAGCGGACACATCATGGCCACCTGTTCGGTACCCATGTTTAATGCCACAGGAGAGTTCATAGGCTGTATCACCGTTGATACAGAGCTTACCCAGATCCAGGAGATCGTTTCGGGCATGAAGCTGGGCAAGGATTCCCAGGCAATGCTCCTTGATTCCCAGGGAATATTCCTGTATGACCAGGATTCGTCAAAGATCAACGGAACCTCCAGCATTACAAGTGACAGCAATACTTCCCTTGCCGCAGTCGGCAGCACCATTATGGGATCGGGGAGCGGTAAGGCGAAATATAAAGTTAACGGCGCTTCCTATGAGATATTCTTCTCAACCATACCGGAAGTGAACTGGAAGCTGATCCTTACCCTGCGTGAAAGCGAGATCAAGGAAGCAACAAACAGGATTGGCCATATGTCAATTCTGATCTGTGTTATAGCCATTCTGGTATGCGGACTTATCATCCTTATCCTGGTAAGCAGTATTTCAAGGAGCGTGGACAGGGTCAAGAAGTTTGCGGTAGAGCTTGCCAAGGGTGATTTCACCGTGGATAAGATAAACACAAAGAGTAACGACGAGCTGGGACAGATGTCCGATTCCCTTAATGATATGTACGAGAATAACAGGAGCGTAATCGGCCAGGTTTCTGATGAATCAGTAAAGATCAGCGAAGCCAGCTCATCCCTCTCAGGTATGGCGGATCAGCTCTCTACCGATTTTGAGCAGATAAGGAATAACATGAGCGGTGTAAATGACGCCATGATGAGCGCATCAGCCGCTACCGAAGAGATCAATGCCTCCGTTGAAGAGGTCAATGCCTCCGTACAGCTCCTTTCTGCAGAGGC
>CAMJPM010000050.1 GCA_946407725.1 uncultured Lachnospiraceae bacterium | reverse complement strand
TATTGGCCCCGTAGGGCCAACATCAAACCACCAGCAGGGCTGGTGGTTCGTGACTAGTTGTATTTCCCCCGGTGATGAGGCCGGTCTTGCCAGTGCTGCAGTCAGTGAGCGTAAGACCGCTGGACGATTCGGAGTATTCTGATGCTTCGAGCTTAATGACATATCCATTCTCCACAGCATCTCCGCCTCCCAGTCCACGGTCTATGGTGTGGCCGTTGAGATCGAGGGTGATCTTCTTTTTATCAATGGACAGAGGAGAGCTGAGTGTTACGTCCTTCAGCAATTTGACCGTAGCTTCTCCACCGGCAGCATCTATTGCAGCCTGGACGCTGGTATATTTAGCTCCGTTGACCACCTGGGCGCAATAATCATCCGCCCTCACAGTCTTAATGCTTCTTCCCGCTCCTCCCATAAAGAAAACCGCAGTCAGAACCGCGAATATGGTGGCTTTTACTATGATGTTTTTAATGCCTTTCATGGCTTGTACCTTGCCTCTCTTTCTCCTTATGTCTATCCCCTCCGGAAAGAGGGTGGGTTGCTCTAAAAACTATGATCAGGTGTTTAAATGCCGTTTATTTCTGCGGTCGAAAAACTCTTTGATCCAGTTAACGATCTCATACTTCGTGGCAGATTTAAGGATATAGCCCTCAGGTTTAAGGCCTATTACTTTCATAACGCTTTCCTTATCTCCAACCCCTGTCAGGAAGACTACCGGAATGTCCTTTGTATCAGGATCCTCCTTCAGCATTTCCATTACGTTTGCTCCGTTTGCTGCAGGCATCTCATAGTCCAGAAGAATAAGGTCAACCTTAGTCTTCAGCAGGAATCTGATCGCCTGCATCCCCCCGGTCACCATATTTACAAGATAATCATTTTTAAGCCACTCCCTGACTGTCCTTGCGTAAGCGGGATCATCATCCACTATCAGGATTGACTTTTTATCATCCCTTTTCTCCCGACCCTCATCCAGGCTCTTTATCGTCCTGTTTATAAAGGATAGAAGATCTTTGCTGCTCACCGTCTTTTCAAAACGTGAATAACCCTTAAAGTCGGGAAAACTATTATCTATATTCACTATTTCCGGATTGGAACCGATCACCAGGACTTCCTTATCGGGGCTTTGTATCTCTTCCTTCAGGAAAGAAATACAGGCTGTCAGTATGTGGGAATTATCAGAAAGGTAGAGTATGTAGATCCGGACCTTATTCCTTATCTCATAGAGATAATTATGGTTTAATCCCACATAGACCGGCTCCATCCCTTCTTCCCTGATCTGCCTTGAAAGGGCTCTGATAAAGATCCCCTCAACCGGGCTTATTATCACAATATTTTCTGCTTCCATCACTTATCATCCTTCTTTGCTATGACATCCATTACCCCGTCATAATCCAGCATTTCCATTGCGGATCTGATATTATTAAATGCTTTTATGTCGCCGGGGTCAAGTACATATTTTTCCGTTTCGATAACGCTCTTTTCAAGAGCGTCATAGTCCATATCCTCTGCTGCCCGGTACGCCCTGTCATAAAGCAGATCCACGGTTTCCCGCCCCGCCTTTTTCTTTTCCTCTCCCGGAACCCCGGTGTCCTTAAATACCGTATCCAGAGCCTTCTTAAGAAGTGCCATTCCCTCCGCGAAAGAAGGATGATCCTTTATTACTGTA
Source organism: uncultured Lachnospiraceae bacterium (assembly GCA_946407725.1). Lineage (GTDB taxonomy): Bacteria > Bacillota > Clostridia > Lachnospirales > Lachnospiraceae > NK4A144. Next base: position 20,999 of record CAMJPM010000050.1, on the reverse strand, counting down.
TTCTCATCCTTATTCTTTGCGGCAAATTCCAGCTTTTCTGCCATTCCGGAGAGCCGGCCGGCTCCGATTATCCTTAATGAGCTTTTCAGGGCGTGAACCCTAACAGCATAACTCTTCATATCCTTTGAGTCAAAGCTTTCCTCCAGTTCACCGGTCTTTTTTTCCAGGGTGGAATAAAAGATTTTCAAAACTGACAGGTATTCTTCATTATCCCCGCAGTTTTCCACTCCCTTTGAAATATCTATTCCAACCTCATCCGCGGCCTCCTGAAGCAGGGCCCCGGTTCCTGTTGCGTTTCCCGCGAAGCCTTCATCTATTCTCACCCGCTCAACCTTCTCCTCCGGCAGATATTTAATGAGCGTCTCTTCCAGCTTCGCCGAATCAATGGGTTTGGAAAGATAATCATCAAATCCCGCTTCCAGATACCGCTCCCTTGCGCCGGAAATGGCATTGGCGGTAAGGCAGATAACAGGAGGCAGCGCATTTTTCCCTCCGGCGCCGGATTTAAGCTCATGGAGGGCCTCTATGCCGTCCTTATCCGGCATCATGTGGTCAAGAAAGATTACGTCATACTTCTTTTCTGCCGCTGCCTTCAAAGCTTCATCCGCATTGATAGCCGTGTCTATCTTTAGCTCAGTCCTCCGTAAAAGACTGGTAAATACGCTTAAATTTACCTCATTATCATCGGCCACAAGGATTTGTGCATCCGGAGCCCTGAAGCTCTCGTGATAGCTCTCTCTGCCGGATAGTATCCTTCTCTTTTTCTCCTCAAAATCCCCCATTTCCACCCATTCGGTGACTTCCTGGGGCAGGACGAAAGAGAACTTTGAGCCCTTCCCGTATTCGCTTTCAACTTCCAGGCTGCTCTTCATAAGCTCCAGAAGCTGCTTCGTGATATTCAGTCCGAGGCCCGTTCCTTCAATATGCCGGTTCCTTTTTTCATCCACCCTCTCAAACTTGGAAAAGACCTTGTCCAGATCTTCCGGGCGGATCCCGGTACCGGTATCCTTAACTGAAACCTTAAGCCAGACCATATCCTGCCGGCCTTCATTCTGAATAAAGTCCAGGCTGAAGGTTACCGTTCCTTTCTCCGTATATTTTACCGCGTTGGTAAGGAGATTGGTCATTATCTGCTTAAGTCTTATCTCGTCGCCCCGGAGCCGGGAAGGAGTCCCGGGATTAAAATCAAGCAGGAGAGTCAGACCCTTATTCGCAGCTCTTACCTTTACCATGCTGACCAGATCGTTAAGAAGGGATGTGAGATCATAATCAACCGGGATTATCTCCATCTTCCCTGCTTCAATCTTTGAAATATCCAGTATATCATTAATTATGCCGAGAAGGGTGCGCCCAGCGGTATCAATGTTCTCGGAATAGAAGAGGACATTCTCATCCCTGCAGTCCCTCAGGATCATCTCATTCATTCCAAGAACCGCATTTAAAGGGGTCCGGATCTCATGTGACATATTTGAAAGAAAGACTGACTTCGCTTCATTTGCCGCCAATGCCCGTTCGGAGATATCCATAAGCTCGTCATGGCGGCGCTTTTCTTCGCTGATATTCCGGGTGGTATAAACCACGATATTGGGGATTCCGTCAGGAGAGGCATCAGAAGTGATATACTGAGCTCTGAACCATCCGTTTTCCCTGTCCGGGAAGTCCCGGCTTATGATCTTTTTATCCGTAAGCCGCATCCTTACTGTGGTGATATTGGTAAACTCCAGAAAATCCTGCAGATGGTCCGGAGAAACATTATTCATGAGCCGCCGGTTCATGGCGGTATGGGTCTGTTTAGTCATGTCTATCGGAATCTCTATAAGCTCCTCATCCCGGAGGGACATCTCGGTCCCCTTGATGAAATTAAGGAGATTCACATTGTCATAGATCTCCGCCATGGAATCCAGGATATTCATCCTCTCTTCCATCTGCTGCTCCTTAATAAAGAGCTCCCGGTGTTTATTGATAACTTCCCGCAGATACCTTCCGGAGGTGGCGCCAAGCACATAGCCCGCAATAGCCATGACAACGGTTTCTATTGCCACTCCCCCAAGATAGTCGCTGATAAGAAGAGCTGATCCCTCAAGCCCCGCCTGCCATCCAGCGTTAAAGGGCAGCCATATCACGGCTGAAGCCGTAAGCAGAAGAAAATTAAAAATAACAGCAAAGATATAAATCCTGCGGTCACAAAAAAGAAGGCTTAAAAGCGGTACCAGAAACCAGGTGAGAAGCACGGATACATGGGAAAATGACATAAAGAATAAAAGGATATTAAGAGCGATAAGAGGGAAAAAACTGGTGCCCTCCGCATCCGGGATCTTTTTAAGAAGAAGGGAATGAATGACTGCAAGGATTAATATGATAAGAGATATTTTCGCGCAGGTATAGTAAGTGACCCTGGGGAAGATCCCTGCCCGCACTCCTGTAGCTATGACCGGACCCGTAGCAATAAAGCACCATAAAACCAGGTTCAGATAACGGTTTATCTTTATTCTGTGATCTTTTATAAAGGTTTCGTAGCTGGAAAGTCCGGCTGCTTCGTTTAGCTTAGTATTCATGGTTTTCCCCGGGATTCCTAACTGAATTTGGTCTATATTATAGTATACAGACAAGCCGAAAAAAAGAGCCGCCATTGTTAGCGTTCACGGTGACATGTACCAATGTACCCGGAAATAATCAAGACAGAATAATATTATTTAGCTCTGGTAAAAAACGGCAATCAATACGATAATAGAGAAAGATTACAGCATTGAATTTCGAAGGAGAAAAAATAATGGAAAAGATATTGATAGTAGTTGATATGCAAAATGATTTTGTTACAGGAAGCCTGGGCAGTAAAGAGGCAGAAGCGATGGTTTCAAATGCGGCAAAGAAGATAAGTGAGTTTAAGGGAAGAATTCTATGCACAGCGGATACTCACTCTGAAAAATATCTTTCTACACAGGAAGGAAAAAATCTTCCGGTAAATCATTGCATTAAAAACAGCGAGGGCTGGGAAATAATACCGGAACTGAAAAAAATCCTTAAGGAAAAACAGGATGAAGGAATTGATGTGAAAATATACGAAAAGCCAACCTTCGGAAGTTCTGACCTTGCGGAGTATATTGGAAAGATGAAAGATACTATATCCGAAATAGAGATCATCGGACTATGTACTGATATCTGTGTTGTGAGCAATGCGCTGATTGTCAAAGCGTTTGCACCCGAAATCCCTATTACCGTAGATGCATCGTGCTGTGCGGGAACAACGCAGGAGAAGCACCGGGCAGCTCTTGAGACCATGAAGAGCTGCCAGATCAAAATAATTAATGAGGAGAGAAAATAATATGAGGCTTGAACCGATTATCACATCGCTGTTGGAAACGGATATGTACAAATTCAGTATGGGCCAGGCAATATATCATCAGTTTTCCGACTATAAAACCACCTGGGATTTTAAGTGCAGAAATTCCGGTGTTCATTTTACTCCGGAGATGGTGGAAGAGATCAGGGAACAGATAAAGCATTATTGTGAGCTTTCATTTACAGAGGACGAACTTCGTTATCTCGACAATATAAAGTGGATAAAGGGCTCTTATGTAGATTTTCTAAGGTTATGGAGACCCCGGTATGAAGACTTCGAGATAAAGGATGATAGTGAATGCGGGCTTTCCGTTGAAACCAGGGGCACCTGGCTCAATACCTCCATGTATGAAATACCCACGCTTGCCATAGTAAATGAGGTGTATTTCAGAATGGCACACGATTACGGAGAGCTGCTTAGGAGCTTCAAGGACAGGCTGGATCACAAGTTTGAAATGGTGAAGAATGAAAAGCTTTATCTCGGAACCTTTTCTGAATTTGGCCTTCGGAGAAGATTATCAGCGGAAGCCCAGGAGCTTGTGGTAGATAAATTCTCAAAACTGAATGATAAATCCTTTGTTTCCTCTTCCTTTGTGGGAACGTCGAATGTGTTCCTTGCAAAGAAATTCGGGGTTTCCCCCATAGGAACAATGGCTCACGAGTGGATCATGTGTGTCGGACAGGGTAATCATAAGCATAATCCTGCCCATTCCAATTGGTATGCACTCGATGCCTGGGTAAAGGAATATGGGGTGCTTAATGGTATTGCTCTTACGGATACCATAACCACAGACTGTTTCTTAAGGGATTTTCAGCTCACATATGCAACTTTATTCTCGGGAGTCCGGCATGATTCCGGTGATCCGGTTGAATGGGGAGAAAAGATGATTAGGCATTATGAGGAACTGGGGATAGATCCGATGAATAAGACGCTTCTCTTTTCCGACAGTCTTAATTTTGAAAAAGCCGATAAAATATTCCGGCATTTCAAAGGAAAAACGAAGGTGGCTTTTGGGATAGGCACTTATCTTTCTAATGACACGGAGGTTGAGGCTCTTAATATCGTTATGAAGGTGACAAAGTGCAACGGCCAGGACGTGGCGAAAATCTCGGATGTGTCCGGAAAAGGAATGTGCAGAAATCCTGAATATATTGAGTATCTGGAGAGATGTATTGACTGGAGGGCAGAGCATGAATAAAATCCGGGGTTCGCAATAGTTGTTAGAACAGAAGGATTATATTTATTATTATCTGACGGTCACTTTCGGTATAGACATGTAAAGTGAGCCTGTTGTCTTCGCAAAGCGAACTTAAAATGACGTGGCTCTCCGAATGAGGAGGGAGGACATGAAAATGCTGGCAAAAGAAGACAAGACCATGGAAATAGCCATATCCGGGGTATGGCAGCTGACAGAAGAGGAAACTATAAGGGAAGAGTGCCTCAAGAGGGAAGAGTGGCTTATGAACTATAACTGGGAGAAGGAAAAACAGGCCAGAACCGCTGAGGAGAATAAGAAGCTGAAGGGAAGACTCAAACAGAAAAACTCGGAAATAAAACGAAAAAACGAAGTGATTAGCCAGAAAGATGAAGTGATCAACCAGAAGGAGGCAAGAATTGCCCAACTGGAGGAAGAACTGCAAAAAATCAGAAGGCGTTAAAGCTGTCATCACCTGAAAGGAGGAAGATCGTGAGACTGTTATTGAATTTATTATGGATCATTTTTGGAGGGTTACTCAGCGCTCTTGGATGGGTGATGGCCGGGTGTCTGTGGTGCATTACGGTGATCGGCATACCTGTGGGGCTTCAGTGTTTCAAACTGTCGTCCATATCGCTTAATCCTTTTGGCAAGGAGATCGTCTATGAAAATACCGGGGCAGTATCCTTTCTGCTTAACATTCTCTGGCTGGTCATATCGGGATGGGAACTTGCGCTGGGGAACGCAATACTAGGAGTGATTCTTTGCATAACCATCATCGGAATACCGTGGGGCAAGCAGTATTTTAAGATCGCAAGGGTTGCCCTCATGCCTTTTGGAGCTGTTGTTAAGCGTGAGCATGTAATATAGGAAGAGCATTTTTTCAACCGCAGGCGGAAATCCCTAATCTTGCAGAAACCGCCTTATGATAGTAGAATGGTACAGGTCTTTAACTGTTCAGAAAACGGGAATTTTTTTACGGGAGGAGCCATGCCGGCGGGTACGGAAACTGACAACAGAATAGCTGAATATCTGATAAGCAGAGGGTATACGGCGGTTTCCTCTTCCATACCCCAGGTCAGGGTGTTTTTCAGGGTGGACGGAGAGCTGGCGATGGTGGTCATGCTCCTTGACGGCAGAAATATGATCATGAGTCCCGAGGCCTTCCGGGCCATAAAGGAAAAGACCTCGGAAATGTTTAACAGAAAGGGATATACAAATATAAGGGTATTCTCCCTTTTTCTCACATATAATGTTATGAATTTCGGCGTCATAGGTGCCAGGGAAGAGCTGTCATGGATAATTGATCTTGGAACAGGCAGGCTTTGTATCCTGGACAATGAAGTAGTGGATTTTGACGCATTGAGGTTTGGCATCGAAAGCATACTGGAGGAAAGCAGAGGCGGGGGCAGGACAATAAAGGAAGCTATCTCCGGATTTTTTCTTTTTCCAAAAGCTCCGGTGACCCTTATCTTAATTATGATAAACCTCATAGTTTTTATTGCCCTTTCCGTTTTGGGAACCACCACGGATTCATATTTCATGGTGGAACACGGGGCGCTTTCTCTTGCGAAGGTAATGGGAAATTATGAGGTATACAGGGTTTTTACAGCCGTATTCATGCACTTCGGATTTGAACATCTGGCAGCAAATATGCTTGCGTTGTGGGTTTTCGGTGAAAGAGTTGAAAACGCCCTGGGAAAGATCAGGTTTGTACTGCTCTATTTACTCAGCGGTATTGCAGGTAATATAGTCTCTCTTCTGGTTTCTTATCTTTCAAAGGAAAATGTGGTATCAGCCGGGGCAAGCGGTGCGATCTTCGGGATCATAGGAGCGCTGTTTGCCATTGTCATAAAAAACAGTGGGAAGTTTGCGGAGCTGACGGGGGGAAGAGCCGTGCTGCTCCTGCTTTACAGTATCTTTTCCGGGTTTTCCAGTGAGGGAATAGACAATGCCGCCCATATCGGGGGTCTGGCAGCGGGACTGCTGCTGGGATTTCTTTTCTACAGGACCGGGGAAAAGGATGATAAAGAGGCAGTAAGTGAAGGAAAGGAAGCTCCTTAAATGAAGATAAATATCTATTATGGCGGAAGGGGTATAGTCGGGGATTCCACACTTTTTGTGCTCTCCAGGATGCAGAAGGTACTGGAGGAGCTTAATGTGCATGTGGAGAGGATAAACCTCTATGAGAGAAAGCACAATATAACCTCCCTTCCAAGCACCTTAAATGATGCGGATGGAATAATTCTGGCAACGACAGTGGAATGGTACGGACTGGGCGGATACATGACCCAGTTTCTGGATGCATGCTGGTTATACGGGAATAAGAAAAAGATATCCGAGCTCTATATGTGTCCCGTTGTTATCTCCACCACCTACGGTGAGCGTCAGGGAGTGATGACGCTGCAGACGGCATGGGACACCCTGGGGGGCAGATCACTTGCCGGGATGTCGGCCTATGTCAGGGATTCAGTTGCTTTTGAGCTCAATCAGGAATATGTTAAGGTCATAGAAAGAACAGCTGAAAACTTCTACCGCACCATATCCAGAAAATCCGTGATACTTCCTGCCAGCAGCCAGGAAGTGAAACAGATGGTTACAAAGGAAGCGCCCATAGACTTTACTCCCCAGGAGACGGAACAGTTAAGCAGATATGCATCTGACGATAAATACATACAGACACAGAAGGAAGATCTGAAAGAGCTGGCCAGCCATTTCAAAACCCTGTTAAAGAATGACGGGATGTCTGAAGAGGAAGTGATGTTAAACAATTTCCGGAAAAGCTTTACTCCCCAGAATTCCTTCAGTGCTGTTTATTCAATGGAGGTCAGCGGCTTTGATGAACCTCTGCTTCTCAATGTGAAAAACAGTTCGCTCACCGCAGCCTTTGAAAAGACGAATGATCCCACCGTTTTATGTAAGGTTACAAAGGATAAACTGGAGAATATCACATCAGGAAAGGAAACCTTCCAGCATGCCTTTATGTCCGGAGATATGCAGGTCAAGGGTGATTTCAGGATGTTAAGGATGCTGGATACGGTCTTTCCTTTCGGATGAGTTTGAGAAAAGTCTTAGAATTTTAACATATCAGCTGTTTTCTTTAATTCTTCATCGGAGGGCTTTCCGGGCTTCCAGCCGATCTTCTGGCCGTCATCCCTGAAACGCGGGATCAGATGGAGATGGAAGTGAAATACTGTCTGTCCGGCGGTTTCTCCGTTATTCTGTACTATATTAAATCCGTCAGCCTTTAATACCTCAGTATTATGGGCTGCTGTTTTTTTAGCCAGAATAAAGGCTTTTCCGGCAATCTCGTCGGGAAGCTCATAGATATTCGCAAAATGTTCTTTGGGGAGGATAAGGGCGTGGCCCCTGGTGGCCGGTCCCGCATCCAGGATTATCTTAAAATCGTCATCCTCGTAGATGGAATTTGTGGGGATCACCCCATTTGCAAGTTTGCAGAAAATACAGTCATCTTTCATTTTTTGTACTTTGCCGCAGGCAGCTTAAGGGAACTGTGGACAGCGGCAATGCTCCTTTCCATGATTTTATACTTTGAATTCAGTGTCCTGCGGTTTTACAGAGCAGATCGCAGATCGTATCCACTGCATCCGTTTCCTTTGCGTTCTCCATTTTTTCAATGTATTCCAGCCGGTGGCCGCTCACGTAATGTATGGCTTTCATAAGGCTTTCCCTGTTCATGTCACCGTCCATCAGGAGATAGGAATAACCTTCCTTTTCAAAGGCTTTGGCATTCAGTATCTGGTCGCCCCTGGAGCTTTCGGAGGGAAGAGGAATAAGGATATTTGGTTTTTTTAAGGAGAGTATTTCAAAGATCGCATTTGATCCCGCTCTGGAGATAATGATATCCGAAAGGGCAAAGAGATCGGGAAGCTCCTTATCTATGTAATCATATTGTACATATCCCTCCATGGAGTTCAGGGTGGGATCCAGTTTTCCCCTGCCGCACAGATGGATCACATTAAACTCTTTAAGAAGTTCCGGAAGTATCTGCCGGATCTCTTCATTTACATGCTGTGCCCCAAGAGAGCCGCCGATTATAAGAATGGTGGGATAATCGCCCTCCCTGATCCCGGTAAAGGCACGGGCTCTCTGACGGTCCCCGGAGAGAAGAGAGGTTCTTATGGGCGAACCCGTAAATACTCCTTTTCCTTCAGGCAGGAGCTTTAAGGTATCCTTAAATGAGCAGCAGACCTTTGAAGCGGCACCGTAGGACAGCTTATTTGCAAGCCCCGGGGTCATGTCGGATTCGTGGATCACCACCGGAATTTTTAGCATTCCGGCAGCTCTTACAACGGGTACGCTTACAAAGCCCCCCTTGGAAAATACCACATCAGGCCGCTCCTTTTTCAGGATGGAAAAGGCTTCCCCGAATCCTTTGATAACCCGGAAAGGATCAGAGAAATTTTTCAGGTCGAAATAACGGCGGAGTTTTCCCGAGGATATGCCAAAATAAGGTATGCCGGCATTTTCCACCAGCCTTTTTTCTATTCCGTCGTAGGATCCTATGTATTTAATCTCAAATCCCCGGTCCGTAAGTTCAGGTACCAGAGCCAGATTCGGGACACAGTGTCCGGCTGTCCCGCCGCCGGTCAGTATTATCTTCATGATGATAGTATAACATAAAAGATGCGTTGAAAACAGACTTTATATTTGATAAGATGATTAAAGCGCCAAAAGTAATTTTCAATAATATCCAAGGAGGAACAGAAATGGCAAAAATAACCTATGATTATTCAAAAGCGGCATCATTTATCAGCGCTGAAGAGGTGGAAAATATCAAGGCCCAGACGGAGGCCGCAAAGGAGCTTCTGATTTCCAGAAAAGGCGCAGGCAACGATTTCCTGGGCTGGGTTGATCTGCCGGTGAACTATGATAAAGAGGAATTTGCAAGAATAAAGAAAGCGGCGGAAAAGATCAAGGGTGACAGCGAGGTGCTGATCGTAATAGGTATCGGAGGGTCCTATCTGGGTGCCAGGGCCGCCATCAATTTCCTTCGCCACAATTTCTATAATACCGTATCAAAGGAGATAAGGAAGACCCCGGAGATCTATTTCCTCGGTAACAATATTTCCTCCACCTATATTACCGATCTTATTGATGTTGTGGGAGACAGGGATTTCTCCGTAAACATGATAAGCAAATCCGGAACCACTACCGAGCCGGGCATTTCCTTCCGTATTTTCAGGGATCTCCTGGAAAAGAAATACGGAAAGGAAGGGGCTGCAAAAAGGATCTATGCCACAACGGATAAAGCAAAGGGCGCATTAAAAACCCTTTCGGATGCTGAAGGCTATGAAACCTTTGTAGTTCCCGATGATGTGGGAGGCAGGTTCTCGGTTCTCACGGCAGTGGGACTTCTTCCCATTGCGGTGGCCGGAGCGGATATCGACGCTCTTATGCAGGGTGCGGCTGAGGGCCGTGAAATGGCGATAAATAATGGATTTGAGGACAATGATGCCCTGAAATACGCAGGCATCAGGAATATCCTTTACAGGAAAGGAAAATCCACGGAGATTCTGGCCAATTATGAGCCCAGCCTTCACTACATTTCAGAGTGGTGGAAGCAGCTCTACGGAGAGTCCGAGGGTAAGGATCAGAAGGGTATATTCCCTGCAAGCGTGGATCTTACAACAGACCTTCATTCCATGGGACAGTTTATCCAGGACGGCGCGCGTATAATGTTTGAGACCGTGATAAATGTGGAAAAGGTCAGACACGAGATAGTGATGCAGAAAGCCGATAATAATCTGGACGGTCTGGACTATCTGGCAGGACAGACTGTGGATTTCGCGAATAAATGCGCCATGAACGGCACAATACTCGCCCATACCGACGGAAACGTTCCCAATACCATGATCCTTATTCCGGAGCAGACAGAAAAATATCTGGGACAGTTATTCTATTTCTTTGAATTTGCCTGCGGAGTGTCAGGATATATGCTGGGTGTCAATCCCTTCAACCAGCCCGGTGTAGAGAGCTATAAGAAAAATATGTTCGCACTGCTTGGCAAACCCGGATTTGAGGACATGAGGGAAGAGCTGGAAGCCAGGCTTTGATACGCGGAAACTAATGATAAGGAAAAGGTACATTATATGGGAATTCTGATAAAAGATGCCCTCGCCATTCTTCCCGAGGGAACAGAAGACAGGGTGGGAACCCACAGTATCTATATAGAGGGCAAGGATATCGTTTCAATAGATGAAAGGCCGGAGGGTTTCAGTGAAGATACGGTCATAGACGGAAAGGACAGGCTTGTGATACCCGGGCTAATTAACGCCCATACCCACACCTATATGTCCATGATGAGAAACTGTGCCGATGACCTGTCATTTACGGACTGGCTTTTTAACACCATTGATCCCATAGAGCAGAAGCTTGTGGGTGAGGACGCTTACTGGGGTTCGCTCCTGGGTCAGATAGAGATGATAAAGAGCGGCACTACCACCTTTAACGATCAGCAGATGCATATCCACAATACAACAAAAGCCGCGGCGGAAAGCGGAATGAGGGCCGTTATCGGCAGGGGTCTTGTGGGAAGTGAAGCGGACCGCAATGACAGGAGGCTGAAGGAAGCCCTGGAGGAGATGGAAGATGCCAGACTTACAGACCGGCTTTCCTTCTTCCTTAATCCCCATGCCCCCTATTCCTGCGGGAAAGAGTACCTGAAGATGGTGGCGGATGTGGCAAAGGAGAAGGGCTGCGGGATCCATATCCATCTGGCTGAAGGACAGGTGGAGAGTGATAACATGAAAAAAGATTACAACTGTTCTCCTACCGAATACGTAAGGGATGCCGGTGTTTTTGATGTTCCGGTGATCGCCGCCCACTGTATAAGGGTTAATGATAGCGATATAGAGATATTAAGAAAAAATAACGTCAGTGTGGTAACCAATCCCATATCCAACGCAAAGCTGGGAAACGGGGTGGCTCCGGTACCCAAGCTTCTTAAAGCGGGTGTAAATGTGTGTCTGGGTTCCGACGGTGCAGCTTCAAATAATGCCCAGAACATGTTCAGGGAAATGAATTTTGAAGCCCTTATCCACAAGGCAGTCAATTTGACCCCCCAGTGTGTGGGAGCAGACGAGGTCTATAAAATGGCCACCATTAACGGGGCGAAAGCCCTGCAGCTCGGGGATATCACAGGTTCGATAGAAAAGGGAAAAAGAGCGGATCTTGCGATCCTCAGGCTGGATGTGCCCTCCATGGTACCGTCAAACAATCTGAAAGCGGCGCTTTGCTATTCTGCAAACGGTTCAGAGGTGGATACGGTGATAATCGACGGAAGGATCGTGATGGAACACCGGGAAATAAAGACAATAGATGAAGAAAGGGTATATCACGAGATCGGAAAGATATGCAAAAAGGTGGGGCTGTAAAAAAGAACTTATGTAAATTAAAATAACAAGCGTTTTGAACCTGCGGGAAATTAGGAAAAGCTTTCCGCAGGTTCATTGCTTTATTAAATACAGCCTGCTATTTTATCAACAAAATAAAGTCTGAAAAAATATATTGAAAATAGTGTTGTATTTTTTGTTTTACGGTGGTATATTCACTTTATGTAAATCAATTATGCGTATACCGCATAGTGAACAATTTAAAACCAGTCAAAAAAGTGCTTTATATTATGGAGGTAAATATCTATGAAGAAAATTTTGACGTCATTGTTTGTACTTGCAGCAATTACTGCATTGCTGACAGTTCCCGCTTTTGCAGGTCCTATGGAGGAGTTTGCGGCAGCAGCGGCAGCAGCAGAGCAGAGAGCAGCAGATTATATAACATATCAGGAAAACCTGTTGAATTTCCAGGCCGGAGAGATTGCAAAGGGACAGGCTCAGAGAGCGGCTCTTAAGGCTGACTACGATGCATATCAGGCAAATCTTAAGGCTTTCCAGGCCGGACAGGTAGCAAAGGGTGAGGCACGGAAGGCAGCGGTCAAAGCCGAGTATGATGTATATCAGGCAAATCTTAAGGCTTTCCAGGCCGGACAGGTAGCAAAGGGTGAGGCACAGAAGGCAGCCCTCAGAGCAGATTACGAAGTATATCAGAAGAACCTGAAAGCTTTCCAGGCCGGACAGGTAGCAAAGGGTGAGGCACAGAGGGCAGCGCTCAGAGCAGATTACGAAGTATATCAGGCAAATCTCAAGGCTTTCCAGGCAGGAGAGATCGCAAAGGGTGAAGCGCAGAAAGCAGCCCTCAGGGCAGATTACGAAGTATATCAGAAGAACCTGAAAGCTTTCCAGGCCGGACAGGTAGCAAAGGGTGAGGCACAGAGGGCAGCGCTCAGAGCAGATTACGAAGTATATCAGGCAAATCTCAAGGCTTTCCAGGCAGGAGAGATCGCAAAGGGTGAAGCGCAGAAAGCAGCCCTCAGGGCAGATTACGAAGTATATCAGAAGAACCTGAAGGCTTTCCAGGCCGGACAGGTAGCAAAGGGCGAAGCACAGAAGGCAGCGCTTAAAGCAGATTATGATGTATATCAGGCAAACCTGAAAGCATTCCAGGCCAACGAGGTGGCAAAGGGGATCGCACAGAGAGCAGCACTCAAAGCAGACTATGATGTATACCAGGCAAATCTCATAGCTTTCCAGGCAGGAGAGATCGCAAAGGGTGAAGCAAGGAAGGCAGCACTCAAAGCAGACTATGATGTATATCAGGCAAACCTGAAAGCATTCCAGGCAGCAAATGCAGCTAAGGCAGAAGCATACAAGGCAGAGGTTCAGATGGCACTTGCAATGTATGAGAAGAGGATGGCGGCAGTAAGAGCAGCAATCGCAGCTGAGGAAGCCTCGATTAAGGAGAGAAGGGCAATACTGGCAAAATTGCTTTCCGCATAATAAAAGCACTTAAAATAACGAGCGTAACGAAAACCCCGCAGGAAACTGCGGGGTTTTATTTTATAGTCCGTTTACTATAAGAGTTTTGAGTTTTGCGTTAATAATGGGTTGAATTTATTGAAAGTGAGTGTTAGAATATCGTCGTATTGTAAATTTTCCATTTTTTAAGGAGGACTTATAGGTTATGAAGAAGTTAACAGCGATTTTTATGTGCGCAGCACTTACTGTAGCATCTGTCGTTCCTGCATTTTCAGCAACTCTTGAAGAACAGTTTGCGTCAGCAAAGGCAGCAAAGGAGCGCACCGTTGCTGAGTACGAGGCATATCAGGCTCAGTTGTCAGCAGCAGCTCAGGAAGCTCTTGCAAAGGGTGAGCTCAGTAAGGCAGCAGGTTATGCAGCAGCTGCAGAGGAGCAGGGCAGACTTGCCGCAGCCGCAGCCGCAGCTCTCGCACAGGGTGAAGCAAACAGGACATCAGGTCAGGCAGCAGTAGCAGCAGGTCAGGCAGCAACAGCAGCATTCCAGGCAAACAATCTTGCTCAGGGTGAAGCAAACAAGGCAGCAGGCCGGGCAGCAGCAGCAGCAGGTCAGGCAGCAACAGCAGCATTCCAGGCAAACAATCTTGCACAGGGTGAAGCAAACAAGGCAGCAGGTCAGGCAGCCGCAGCAGCAGGCCAGGCAGCCATCGCAGCGTTTCAGGCTAACAACGCGGCCCAGAGCGAAGTAAACAAGGCATCAGGCCAGGCAGCCGCAGCAGCAGGCCAGGCAGCCATCGCAGCATTCCAGGCTGGCAATCTTGCACAGGGCGAAGTAAACAAGGCATCAGGCCAGGCAGCTGCAGCAGCAGGTCAGGCAGCCATCGCAGCATTCCAGGCTAACAACGCAGCCCAGAGCGAAATTAACAAGACATCAGGTCAGGCAGAGGTAGCAGCGGGACAGGCAAGGCTTGCAGCTTTCTATCAGGAGCAGCTTGCAAAGGGAAACCTTCAGTCAGCAGAGAGCCTGGCAGAGTATTTAGCATATCAGGCAACTTATAAGGCTACTCAGGATGCCAACAAGGCTGAAGCAGCAGCACGGGAAGCAAAGAGACAGGCTTTAGCAGCTATGCTTAAGTAATTTTTGATCATTATTATCTGACAACCGGGGCAGTCCTATGGGACTGCCCTTTTGAATAGTTTTTGAAAGGACAGACAAATGGCAAGTGAGATCAGAGACAATAATTTATGGGAATCCGGAGCAAGAAAAATAGAGTGGGTCAGAAGGAATTGTCCTTTGCTTTCCATGCTCCACGATGAGTTTGAAAAGACAAAACCTTTCCAGGGAAAGAAAATAGCACTTTCCGTTCACCTTGAGGCTAAAACAGCGTATTTATGCCTTACCCTCGCAGCCGGCGGAGCAGAGATGTATGTAACCGGCAGTAATCCTCTTTCCACCCAGGATGATGTGGCGGCTGCACTGGTTCATGAGGGACTGGAGGTTCATGCATGGCACGGTACCACGGATGAGGAGTACTCTTCACACATAAGGGCTGTACTTTCCGTGGGTCCGGATATCATCATAGATGACGGTGGTGATCTGGTTCATATGATCCACACTGAGTTTAAAGAGCTGGCAGAGAAGGTTATTGGCGGCTGTGAAGAGACCACTACCGGTATACTCCGTCTGGAGGCCATGAACAGGGAAGGAAAGCTCTTGTTCCCTATGGTAAGGGTGAATAATGCCCAGATGAAGCATTTCTTTGACAACAGATACGGAACGGGACAGTCAGTCTGGGACGGAATAAACAGAACCACGAACCTGATCGTTGCAGGAAAAATAGTGGTTGTGGCAGGTTACGGATGGTGCGGCAAGGGAACTGCCATGCGGGCCAAGGGTCTGGGAGCCCGTGTCATAGTTACCGAGATCGATCCTGTCAAGGCAATAGAGGCCGTTATGGACGGCTTTGACGTAATGCCTATGAAGGAAGCAGCAAAACTCGGCGATTTCTTTGTGACAGTTACCGGCTGCGACAAGGTCATCGATGAAGAGGATTTTGCAGTTATGCAGGATGGAGCAATCCTTTGCAATGCAGGACATTTTGACTGCGAGATAGATATGAAGAAGCTTCGGGAGATCGCAGTGGAATCCGCTGAAATGAGAAACAACATCATGGGCTACAGGCTTTCCGACGGAAGATGGCTCTATGTTCTGGGAGAGGGAAGGCTTGTTAATCTGGCATGCGGAGACGGTCATCCGGCAGAGATAATGGATATGTCCTTTGCAATACAGGCTCTTTCCGCAAAATACTTAATAGAGCACCGGGACAGTATTACCGGAAAGCTGATCGATGTTCCTGCGGAGGTGGATACCGAAGTGGCGGAAAAGAAGCTTTCTTTCCTGGGAAAGAGCATTGATAAGCTTACACCGGAACAGGAGGCATATCTGAACAGCTGAACCGGATTGTGATATGGACGGAATGCTCGTATCTATTCAGAATCCGGAGGGTTCTGAATAGATACCGGTTTATTAATTTTTAATTATATTTATGAACTATTTTTTTGACCTTTCAGTTTATTTTGGTTACTATTTAGTTTATGAAGCTTAAATATAAGTTGATAGCAGTCTTTGGCGGGATTGTTCTGGTACCTACTGTACTGTTTTCAATCTGTCTGATCACAATTCTGAATTTAAAAAATAATGCTGGTGTACTGGATGCTTTGACGGAAGAACCCGACCTGAAGGATCTGAGTATTAAGATGGCCTGTATTATCATTGTGATACTTGTTTTAACAGGTATTGCACTGGTATCCTTTATCTATAAGGAGATCGCGGTGCCGGTTCACCAGCTTTCGGAAGGTACCAGAAACATTGCAGAGGGAAATCTGGAATTTGAGATAGAGGTGCCTTCTTCCGATGACCATATGGCGGAACTCTGCAGAAGCTTTGAATATATGAGAAAGAAGCTTAAGGAGACCACCGAAAGAAACATCGAGAATGAGAACGAGAACAGGCTGCTGATCAGCAATATCACCCATGATCTGAAAACCCCGGTTACAAGTATTAAAGGCTATGCGGAAGGTCTTCTGGACGGGGTGGCGGATACTCCTGAAAAACAGCAGAAATATCTGCGTACCATATATAATAAGGCGAACGATATGGACCGGCTCATTAATGAGCTTACTTTTTATGCGGGCATAGATACTAACCGGGTGCCCTATAATTTTACCAGGATCAACATAAGCGGATATTTTGATGACTGCGTGGATGAGCTGGGAATGGATATGGAATCTCATGGAATCGAGCTTGTCTATATGAATTACCTGGACAGGGAGACCATGATAATAGCTGATCCCGAGCAGCTAAAACGGGTGGTCAATAATATTATCGGAAATTCCGTAAAATATATGAATAAGGATAAGGGCGTGATCTCCATCCGCTTAAAGGACGGGGATGACACCATTCTTGTGGAGATAGAGGATAACGGAAGAGGTATAGACGGCAAGGATCTGCCCTATATTTTTGACAGGTTTTACCGCACGGACAGATCCCGGAATTCTTCCAAGGGAGGTTCCGGAATAGGACTTTCAATAGTTAAAAAAATTGTTGAGGATCATGGCGGACGGGTATGGGCACAGAGTCATCCGGAAACAGGCACCACAATCTTTTTGGAATTCAGGAAGTACAGGGAGTAGGTATGAGCAGGATCTTAATTATCGAAGATGAAGATTCCATAGCGGATCTGGAAAAGGATTATCTGGAACTGTCTGATTTTGAGGTGGTCATTGAAAATGACGGTCTGAAGGGCTTAAATGCTGCCCTTACGGAGGACTGGAACCTTCTGATCCTGGATCTGATGCTGCCGGGTGTGGATGGTTTTGAGATATGCAGGCAGATCCGGGAGAGCAGGAATATGCCCATAATCATAGTTTCCGCCAGAAAGGACGATATCGACAAGATACGGGGTCTGGGGATGGGAGCTGATGATTACATGACGAAGCCCTTCTCTCCCAGTGAGCTGGTGGCCAGGGTGAAAGCTCATCTTTCCCGTTATGAGAGGCTGGTAAAGAGCGGCGTTTCGGAGAATGATATAGTGGAGATCCGTGGGCTGAAGATAGATAAGACTGCTAGGAGAGTGTGGATACACGGCGAGGAAAAGCAGTTTACCACAAAGGAATTCGACCTCCTTACATTTCTTGCTTCCAATCCTGACAGGGTCTTCTCCAAGGACGAGATCTTCCGGAATATATGGGATATGGATTCCATCGGCGACATTGCAACAGTTACCGTACATATCAAGAAGATCCGGGAAAAGATCGAGGCGGATTCTTCAAACCCCCAGTACATAGAGACTATCTGGGGAGTGGGCTACAGATTCCGGGTATAGGGAAGCGGGTCAATGCTTGTCTCAGAAATGATACTACGTTATAATTAGGGCTGCCCCATGGGCAGTCTTTTGTTGTAGCTTTTCATTAAGGAGTGGATAATTCATGTCGGAAATAAAGAGATTTGCGGTACTGATAGATATTGAAAATGTTTCGCAGAAATATATAGGACTTATTATGGATGAGGCCAGCAATTACGGCGATCTGACCATAAAGAGGGCTTACGGGGACTGGACCCAGCAGAGCAGTGCCTCCTGGAAGAAGCTGCTTCTTGAAAATTCCATAATACCCATGCAGCAGTTCAATAATACCTTCGGAAAGAATTCCTCCGATTCGGCGCTTATAATTGATGCCATGAAGATCCTTTATAACAACAACGTGGATGGGTTCTGCCTTGTGTCAAGCGATTCTGATTTCACGAGACTTGCGGCTACGCTGAAGGAAGAGGGAAAAACCGTTGTGGGCATGGGAGAGAGCAAGACTCCGGCTGCCCTAATCAAGGCCTGTGATAACTTCAAGATGCTGGATGTGCTTTATAAGGAGCAGAATCAGGAAAAGGCAGCAACCGCAAAGACAAAGACAGCGGAAAAGAAGAGCACCTCAAGGAACCTTACAAAGCTCTCAACCATCGAAAAAGCCATAAAACAGATAATAGAGATGAATGATGATGAAAGAGGCATGAATATCGCTTCCCTTGGAAACAGTCTCCAGCGGCGCTATCCCGATTTCGATACAAGAAACTACGGAGCTCCGAAGCTCAGCAAGTTCCTGCAGCAGTTCAAGTCACTGGAGCTTGTGAAGGATGAAAATGTGACCTACGTCAATCTGAAGTAGCGAGGGATTGCAATTCAGACAGGCAGGCAAGCATTTAGACCCGTTATTTAAGAAACGTTGTACCGGCTTGACTCAGACAGTTTCTGTCGTTAAAATCAGAAAAAAAAAGAATAAGGAGAATATACAGTAAGATGGCTGATAAGAAGAAAATGGTGGAGGCCATAACCTCCATGGAAGAGGATTTCGCCCAGTGGTATACTGACGTTGTGAAAAGGGCGGAGCTCATTGATTATTCAAGTGTTAAGGGTTGTCTTATCATCAAGCCTGCCGGCTATGCCCTCTGGGAGAATATACAGGCAGATCTGGACAGGCGTTTTAAGGAGACGGGCGTAGAGAATGTATATATGCCAATGTTCATTCCCGAGAGCCTCTTAAATAAAGAAAAGGATCACGTTGAGGGCTTTGCCCCGGAGGTTGCCTGGGTAACACACGGCGGCGGATCGGAGCTGGAGGAGAGGATGTGCGTGCGTCCCACTTCCGAGACCCTTTTCTGTGATTTTTATAAGAATGACATACAGTCATACAGGGACCTGCCCAGAGTATATAACCAGTGGTGTTCTGTGGTGCGCTGGGAAAAGACCACCAGGCCTTTCTTACGTTCCAGGGAATTCCTGTGGCAGGAAGGCCACACCATGCATGAGACCGCAGAGGATGCAGAGGAGAGGACCGTGCAGATGCTGAATGTCTATGCGGACTTCTGCAGAGAGACCCTGGCTATCCCCACCATCAGGGGAAAGAAGACCGACAAGGAGAAATTTGCGGGAGCGGAGGCCACATATACCATAGAGGCCATGATGCACGACGGAAAGGCTCTGCAGTCAGGCACCAGCCATAATTTCGGCGACGGTTTTGCCCATGCCTTTGAGATACAGTTTACCGGAAGGGATAATAAGCTACATACGCCCCATCAGACCTCCTGGGGCCTGTCCACCCGTATAATCGGCGCCATGATAATGGTGCACGGCGATAATGACGGTCTGGTGCTGCCTCCCAGGATCGCTCCCACGCAGGTGGTGATCATTCCCATCCAGCAGAGGAAGGAAGGGGTACTGGAGATGGCAGGAAAGCTGGCAGAAGCTCTTTCGGATGTACGGGTGAAGGTGGACGATTCCGACAAGTCTCCGGGCTTCAAGTTTGCGGAGCAGGAGATGAGAGGATTCCCTATAAGGATAGAGATAGGACCCAAGGATATAGAGAACGGGAACTGCGTGGTCTGCAGAAGGGATACCAGGGAGAAATACACGGTAGAGCTCTCTGAGATACATGATTTCACGGTTAAACTCTTAGACACCATTCATAATGATATGTATGAAAGGGCTGAGAAACACCTGAAGGAAAATATCTTTGATGCAAAGACATACGATGAATTCAAGGATATTGCCGATAATAAACCGGGCTTTATAAGGGCTATGTGGTGCGGTGAGACAGAGTGTGAAGAGAAGATAAAGTCTGACACCACGGTGACGAGCCGCTGTATGCCCTGGGAAGACAAAGAAAGGATCTCAGAGACCTGTGTATGCTGCGGAAAGAGCGCAAAACACCTGGTTTACTGGGGAAAGGCTTACTAATAAATACTTAAGCGAAAGGAGCACAGGAAATGAAGGTACTTGTTATCAACTGCGGAAGTTCATCCCTGAAATATCAGCTGATAAACCCGGAGGACGGCACGGTCTTTGCCAAAGGCCTCTGTGAAAGGATAGGTATTGAGGGCAGCGCCATCGAATATAAAAAGGGTGACAGCGAGAAGATCGTTACCAGGGTGGAGATGAAGGACCATACAGACGCGGTAAATGAGGTGATCGCCAGGCTTACGGATAAGGAAAACGGCGTGGTGTCAGATCTCAGCGAGATAGATGCAGTGGGACACAGGGTAGTCCATGGGGGAGAGAAATTCTCCGAGCCGGTAAAGATCACAGAAGAGGTGATAAAAGCCATAGAGGAATGTAATGATCTGGCCCCTCTTCACAATCCCGCCAATATAATAGGTATAAGGGCATGTGAAAAGGTAATGCCCGGGGTTCCCCAGGTTGGGGTTTTTGACACAGCATTCCATCAGACCATGGAGCCGAAGGCCTATTTGTACGGTATTCCCTATGAGTATTATAAAAAATATAAGGTACGCCGTTACGGTTTCCACGGCACCAGCCACGATTATGTATCAAAGAGGACAGCGGAGATATTGGGAAGGGATATTAAAGACCTGAAGATAATTGTATGCCATCTGGGTAACGGAGCCTCCATAAGCGCAGTGGAACACGGGAGATGTGTGGATACCTCCATGGGTCTTACCCCTCTTGAGGGCCTTATGATGGGAACCAGATCCGGAGACCTGGATCCTTCTGTTATCACCTTTATCATGCAGAAAGAGGGAAAGGACGCAAAAGAGGTTCTGGATATTCTGAATAAAAAATCGGGT
>CAMJPM010000049.1 GCA_946407725.1 uncultured Lachnospiraceae bacterium | reverse complement strand
ACATTTTGCAAAGCGCAGCCGAAAGATGTCCGCTGGACATCTTTCCACTTGCGGTTCCGCAAGTGACTGTTCTGAATAGTTACATAATACCACAGTTTCATATTAATTTAAACTATGATTAATGAAATTTAACATAGGTTTAATGTTGTTCTTAGGGAGAGGACATTTTAAGAGAAAAAGTTTCTTTCTGCATAGGATAAAAAGGCCTGACACAGGAGAGGATGGGTAAAGGTGAACGTGAGACAGGGTTCGGTAAGCCTTTTTATTCTGACATATTCGTCAGAGACAAGTATGGACATATTCTTAAATGAAGAGGGGTCAAGAAGGATGGCATCCTCCGGGATGTCTTTCTCTGTTTCAGGTTCAGATGTTATGCTGACCAGGGGAAGACTGTATGAAAACAGCCTGTTCATCCCTTCATGGAGTATCTCCAGCTCAGGATCCTCTGTGATAAAGCGGTAGATTCCGTTTTTTTCAGTTCCCCGGATATGGCTCCCGGAGATACAGTATTTTCCGGGACAGAGAAAGATACTGTGGGAAAAACGCTCGTCCGGTTTTTTCTGACAGTAATACGGCCTTATCATTCCGGACATATAAAGGGGAAGCCAGCTTATTATGGCCTGGTTCATTTCACTTAAGGAGCGGTCAATATTATGGATGATGGAGATCCTGGTGCCTCTGTCCACGCATTCCTTCATAAGTGCGGTCCATTTGAGGAGAAAGGCTTTGTCATTTATCATCCATTCCATCCCCTGATCCGAATAAAGCTGGATCTCATCCACACCCTGTTCTATGACATTCCCGAGAAAGCGGATACAGGCATCACGAAAACCCCCATAGCCGGAATAGTATTCTTTTGTTTCATTAAGGATACTTGAGGGTGCGGCGTCTTTAAGTGAGGGCAGGGAAATACCGGTATTTCCGTCTAAGGAGCTGAAAGCATTTAAAAGCTTTTCTGCCGACTGGGCGGCTCGTTTTTCGTTGAGCTCCGGATCGCAGAGCCATCCCAGGAAATACTCCTTGTTTATCTCGGATATCGATACCCCGGTGATGGAGGCGAGTTCCGGCAGAAGACCTTTCCTTTCTATGCGGGATAAGAGCAGGCTGGCAATATTTCCCGCAATGTCGGAATCTGTGTCTATCCGGCGGCTTCCTGTCCTGTAGCGGCTGATAAGTGAGGCGTCCACATTTACAAGGCGGCTTAGCTGGGCATTGGACATATCCGCAAGGAACATTGCCCTTGACAGATTGTTACCGGAGAAGGGTGAAAAGCTGCTCCCGATGGACCGCTTCCGGCTTTTTAAGGTTTTACCGGAGCGGCGTATCCTTTCCTCATCCTTAAAGAGATACTCGTTTACCCCGGATATTTCAAGGCTTCCGGTGATGTTGACAAGAGTATCGGTTTCCGAGTGTTCCTTTGCGCAGGCAATGAGGGCAGCAGATATCTTTCCGGCAGAAGCGCCCTTTATACGGGGAGTGCGCTTTCCGTTCCGGAATTTGCTGATGTAGGTCCGGTCAAATCCGGACAGCCTGGCGATCTCGTTGTTATCCGTCCCCAGGGCATTCATGATCTCATCCAATCTGTCACTAAACATACTGTCCTCCTGTTTTCAGTATAACCTATTTCTCGCTTGATTTGTCACTATACTGCGCGTGACAACAAATGTGTCATTGACTGTCTATTATGTCACAGATGAATTTTCTGCGGTTTATTGTATAATTGACTCTGTATAAACCATACTCCCGGAGCGAAACGTCCTGTTGAATAAAAGCCTGTGAAGGGGGCGCCGATGCGCACAGCGCATCAAAACGTGCCCGGCAAACATATACCGGATGTTTGTCCATCCCTGGCGAAGCCGGGGGATCTTAAAACGGTTTATAGAGGAGGTTAGTATGAATAATAGATTTTACAAAAAGATGCTGCCAATGATCCTTTCCGCGGCAATGATCGCCGGAATGACGGTTCAGCCCTTATATGCGGAAAATGGCGGTAAGGAGACGGCGTCAGTAATGGAAATAGGCGACGTGGTGGTGAATGCCATATCGGCGGATTTTGTGCCGGATAAGACCACATATGAGGATGGGGAGAATGTGACAGCAACCCTGAAGCTCACCAATAATACGGAGTATCCTGTGAAGATCACCGTGGAAAATGTGGTGCCAAACGGATATGAGCTTTCAAATACCACCGGTTCCATAACAAACCTTAAAGTGGGGGAATCCGGAACCATGTCCTTTGAATATAAAGACACCAAAATCAAAGAGGAAGAAGAGAAGACTTATGCGGCAAAGCAGAAGATCGATGTTTCAAAGGAATTTGCAGGTCTCAACGTAAGCGGCTACACCACCAGCAATAAAAAGGTGGCGGCCGTGAGCAAAAAGGGCATTGTAAAGGTGAAAAAGACCGGCAGTGTGGAGATAGGGGCCTTTAAGAAGGAGGGCAAAAATAAGGTTCAGCTGGATAAGAAGATAAAGATGAACGTGGAAAAGCCCGTTCCTGTGAAGAAAAAGGAGCTTAAGGCCGGGGAATCCATGAATGCCGTAAGTCTGTTCACAGGTATTACCAAAGCTGTTCCCGATAAGTGGGAATCCTCAAAGGAGGCAGTGGTCAAGCTTGTTAAGAATGAGGACGGTACTTACAGCGTTCTTGGCGTGGCTTCCGGCTCCGCAAAGATCACCGCTTATTTCGGCACCGATAAGAATGCGGCTAAGTATAAGGTTAAAATAAAGGTTCCCAAGGGCGCATCCTCCGGGACATCTTCCGGGAAGTCCGGTGCAAAAGCAAAGTCAGCTTCTGTTGAAGTCCTTGATTCTTTTGAGGTTTCAGAGATCAATGAGGAAGACGCGTCTCTGTTTGCCGGTGTGCCCGTTATCACCACCGGGGCAAAAGCCGTGGTCAATGCTGCCGGGGTAAAGGAAACATTCCAGGTCAGGGTTAAATACAGTTATGATATTGTGCTTGGAACAGGTACACCGAGTGTGAATTTTGCCGAAGACCATGGGATCACCGGGCTTGCAGGCCTCACCGCCGACAGAAGAAGCGTTTCCATTAATAACGGCGCCGACCAGACAGTCAGGTTTACGGCTTTCCTGGATGAAGCCAGGTTTGCTGAAAATCCTGTGGTGACACTTAGGGATGAAAACGGAAATGTTCTGGATGACATGTATGACGATGGCACCAGAGGAGGAGATGAGACGGAGGGAGACGGTATATATACCTGCGACTATACGTTTAATGAAAATTCCCGCGGTGAGAATACCTACTACGCCCAGTACAATGACGATGAGGAACACAGGGTTTCAGAGAATATCGCTTTCTATGAGCCTATTCCAAAACAGGATTATTTTGATCTCAATGATGCCCTTAATACTATTTCCGAGAATGGTTATACAACTGTTGATGAAGTGCAAAACTATGTTGAATATGGGAATTCCAATCTTAACCTGGAAAGCAGCCTGGTTGATGCGAAAGGCAACGGATATGTAATGTTTACCACAACAAATGGTTTAAGCTGTACCTGGAACACCCCGGTAGAAGCGGTGACTGACGGTAAATCAGAGAGATCAAAGGGTGCTGGCACGGAAACTGCTGCGGGTTCTGAAACAGCGGAAATTTCTGAAATACCGGAAATTTCTGAAACACCGGCAGCTTCTGGTTCGCAGGAAATAAAGCCCGTTTTTGATGAAGGGGAGCCGGAGATACTTGGCAGGAAAAAGACCTCGGGAGTACTGGTATTACGGCCTTATCACGGCACAGACTTCCAGTATGACAATGCAAGTGACGAGGGAATGAGAATCAAGGATTATAAGGGCTGTGATATAACGATTTATGATGACTACGATGCGGATCTTTCAGCATTTTCCAGTCTCGGCGCATATGAGATGGTGATCATTGATTCCCATGGTTCGTTGGGGGGAGTACAGGACATTAATAATAACAATCAGCCTGCAATAATCACCGGGGAGATGTTTGATCCGGAAAAGGACTATGATAAGTATAATATAGAAACATCCCTGGGTCAGATTGGATTTGACAGCCAGACTATTGAGGAAAAAGATGAAAACGGAAATGTCATCAGTAGCAATAAAGTTAACAGGATGTCCTTAAGCCATCGCTGGTTCCAGGATAAATACCGGGGAGGAGGTCTTGAGGAATGTATGCTGTTCCTTGGGAGCTGCTACAGCGCCTATCAGGGTAAGATTAATAACATGATGTCTTCATATGGCTGGTCTTATGGTGTGTACGGATTTGACAATCCGGTTTCCGTAACATATTGCAACAATACCCTGCACAGCGTTACGGACGCACTGCTTAAAGGCATGACTGCCGGAGATGCCTATGAATACGCAAAAAAGATCAATAATGGCGGAACAGATAATATAATCAAGGATTACGATACACACTTTAAATTCAGCGGTCTCATGCAGTGCCTTACCGGATTTGTGACCGAGGAAACAGAAGAGGGCAATGTGCCTGTGAAAAATGCCTGTGTTACTGTTACGAAAAAGGTTAACACCAATCAGGAGCAGGTTGTAAAAAAAGTACAGGTAAATAAAAACGGAACTTTCCTTCTGTTCCTGGATCCCGGGGAATATAACCTGTATGTTTCTGCTCCGGGTTACGTTACCTATAAGCAGCAGAAGGTAGAGATCGATACTGCTTCAGTTACGGATCTTAAGGAGATAGTCCTTGTAAAAGAAGATGATGAAGATCCAGCCGTTATAAGCGGATTTGTACTGGATGCCACTACCGGTGATGGTGTAGGCGGAGCTTTAGTAAGGCTGAGAAAATATAAGGAAAGCATTTCCGATAACTATATAAAGCTTACCACCGGGGAAAACCTGATGGCTATTTCAGATGATGACGGATACTATGAGCTTAACGATCTGGCCCCCGGTTATTACACCCTTGAAGTAAGCTCCCCCGGCTACACAACCGGACACTTCAGTACTGCTGCCAGTGCGGGGGATGTAACAAAGGAGGATCTTGTCATCTCAGGATTTACGGGAGAGGGAGTGATCAGGGTAATCCTGACCTGGGGCAAGGATCCCAGAGATTTAGATTCCCACATGGTGGGACCCAAGCCTGGTGGCGGCAGCTTCCACACCTGGTTCAGCGATAAATCAACCAGCAATGACAAGGGAATAATTGCGGATCTGGATCTTGATGACACTACGAGCTACGGCCCGGAGACCACCAGTGTAAGGCAGCCGGCGGAGGGCATATATTATTTCTATGTACATCATTATGCGGGAGAAGGTTCCATTGCCGATTCCGGTGCCAAAGTCAAGGTATACATAGGAGGAAAGCCGAGAGGCACCTTTGAAGCTCCTTCCGGAAGCGGAAAATACTGGAATGTATTCAAGTATAACAGCAAGACCGGCGAGCTCACCGAAAGAGGTTATAACAGCGGTGCTGCCGCAACAGGTGAAACCGGGATCCCTGAAGAAGACACAGAGGGAGATAAGGGAGACGATGGGGAAGAGAGTACCTCCGAAACATCAAGCGTATTTGATTTCAGCGAAGACATCATTCCCGTAAAGGATGATGCCTATATCCTGAAGACCATCGAGGATGAAAAGGAGAGGGATCTCCTGCTTTCCATCAGTAGAACCGTGGGGACGTGGTGAGAACCGCGGGGACGGGGTCATAGAACCAAAAATAATGCCCCCCAAACCCCGTCCCCATAGCTCATTCGGGGATGAGAGGTTTTTTCGTTGATGAAGGCAGTTATATATGGTATGATTTCCGCATAAGAAACAGCTTTCAAGTGGGTCCTGATTTACAGTATGAAGGCAAGGGGATGAGAACCTTAAATGGCATGGCTCTCAGAATAACGGGGTAACAATATATGAAAACCATTTTAAAATGGCCTGGTGGGAAAGAAAGGGAACTTCCGGTCATCAGGGAAAACATCCCCGCCTATTCCGGTCGATTTGTTGAACCTTTCGTAGGCGGCGGCGCTGTTTATTTTGATGTTGAAAATGCAGACTGCTGTATCAACGATAGATCCGCCGAGCTGATAAATCTATACAACTGTATTAAACGGAGCGATGCCGATCTGAAAAAATATTTACAGTTCGAAAATGATGAATTTACCAGACTTGGCACACTTATAGATGAGCATCCGGATGATATATTATCCCTGTATCATTCCGAATTATCCATCGAGGATTTCTTAAACCGATACGACAGCGTTTTTTCATCAATTGCGGAAGACTATCATTCTGTCTTTGTAAAAGAACTTCACCGCAATCTGTCAGGCAAGATCAAAAGATCTCACAAGTTGGAATCTGAACAGGGCGCCATTCCGGATACCGATAGAATTGATAATATAGAGTCAGCACTTAAATCCGCCTATTATATGTATATCCGGTATTTACAGAATATTCACTCCGGATTCAGCGCAGGAAGGCAGGCTGCCATCTTCTTTTTTGTAAGGGAATACTGCTATTCATCTATGTTCAGATACAATACAAAAGGTGAGTTTAATGTTCCTTACGGCGGCATATCATATAACCGGAAAGATTTTCAAAAAAAGATCAATTACATCCTTTCTCCGGACATAACCGAAAAACTCTCTTCTACTCAGATCTGTAATCTTGATTTTGAAGAGTTTCTCCAAATGCTGGAGCTTACCGAAGATGACTTTATCTTCCTTGATCCTCCTTATGACAGTGATTTTTCAACATACGCCCAAAACACTTTCGGTCAGGAGGAACAGATAAGATTATGCGAATGTCTTAAACGCACAAAAGCAAGAATACTTCTTGTTATCAAAAACACTGAATTTATCTACAGCCTGTACAAAGATGACTTCAACATCAAAAGCTTCGACAAAAAATACATGGTAAGCTTTATGAACCGAAACGAAAAAAAAGTGAAACACCTGGTTATAACTAATTAAGCAGGCTTAAAGCATAGACCTGTAAACCCGGATATACCGCTGAACGTTGGCGGATAACATTGATGAAACGGGGATAAAATAATATAATAAACAACAGTTTTTGTTTTGAATGCAGGTGTTCAGATCTATCGAAAATGAGGTTTTGTTTTTAAGGAAAGGAGACTAAGGAAGAATGCTGAACAGGAAGAAGATTTGCGCTTCCCTTATCGCTGCCACGATGATAATGGGAAGCCTGGGTGAGTGTATTCCGGCAGCGGGGATCGTTGTTCCCGTATTTGCGGAAGAAACTGAAGCAGTACAGGAAGAGGTGACGGTTGCGCCTGATGAATCTCAGGAGCCTTATATCCTTAAGGAAACCAGCACCGACGGCAAATACGAGTATACTGAATATGATGAAGGCGTGACAATCGATAAGTATCTGGGAGATGAAGAAAACGTGACGATCCCTTCCGAGATAAACGGGAAGAGCGTCACTGAGATCGGCTATAATGCATTTCAATACAATGAGTCTATAAAAAGCGTGACTATACCTGAGGGAGTTACTGAAATTGAGAATAACGCTTTTTCCGGGTCGACACTGAAGACCGTAAACTATCCTTCCAGTATTCAGAGTGTTGGATACAGTGCATTTAACAGCACGTCCGTGAATAAGGTCACTTTTGCTTCGGGAACTGAGGAGATTCCTGCGTATGCCTGCTACAATATGACAAGTCTGGAAGAAATAAGCTTTCCGGCAGGGGTAAAGAAAATAGGATCTTATGCATTTTATGGCTGTACAGCCCTTAAATCCGTGGATCTTACGGATATAGAGGAGATAGGGGACAGTGCTTTCTATAACTGCGAAGGCATTACGGAGATTACCTATCCAAAGACCCTTACGACAATAGGTTACAGCGTATTAAAGGGTACGGGGATAACTAAGGTCACCTTTGAAGACGGAATCGAAGAGATCCCCGAAAATGTATGCCGCGAAATGACAAGTCTGGAAGAAATAAGCTTTCCGGCAGGGGTAAAGAAAATAGGATCTTATGCATTTTATGGCTGTACGGCTCTTAAATCCGTGGATCTTACAGGTATAGAGGAGATTGGGTATGATGCTTTCTATGGATGCGAAAGCCTTACGGAACTTACTTATCCAAAGAGCCTTACGACCATAGGTTCCGATGCGTTTGATGGTACGGGAGTTACTAAGGTCACCTTTGAAAGTGGAATCGAAGAGATACCCAATAATATATGCAGCGGCTTAAAAAGTCTGACTAAGGTTAACCTTCCAAAGGGGGTTAAGAAAATAGGTTCTTATGCATTTTCCAATTGTGAAGGCCTTACATCCATAGATCTTACCGGTATTGAAGAGATAGAAAGTTATGCTTTTTATAACTGCACGGGCCTTACGGAACTTACCTATCCAAATACCATTACAAGCATAGGCGACAGCGCATTTTATGGTGCGGGAGTGACCAAAGTCACCTTCCCTTCCGGAATCGAGGAGATTCCCGCAAATGCCTGCAGCGGCATGAAAGATCTAAAACAGTTCAAGATCCCTTCAGGAGTCAGGAAAATAGGTTCTTATGCATTTTCCAATTGTGAAGGCCTTACATCCATAGATCTTACCGGTATTGAAGAGATAGGAGACTACGCTTTCAACTACTGTACGAACATTACAGAGTTTACCTATCCAAAGACCCTTACGACCATAGGCTATGGCGTCTTCTCCGGAACAGGAATTACGAAGGTCTCCTTTGCTTCCGGAACTACTGAAATTATGAGTAATATGTGCTCCGGAATGAGCAATCTGGAGTCTGTAACGATTCCCAACACCGTGACAAGTATCGGGGACAGTGCTTTTTCCGGCTGCAGCAAGCTAACTTCCATAAACTTACCGGATTCGGTAACAGAGATCGGGAGCAGCGCATTCTCATCCTGTTACGCCCTTGCAGAGGTGGAGATCAAGAAGGGGGTTACGGTAAACGGAAGCGCATTCAGCAACTGTACAAGCATTAAAAAGATCATCATAGGCGATAATGCGGTTATTAAACCTTATGCATTTCAAGGTTGCTCCGCTCTGGAGGACGTCGTCATAGGAAAAGACGTCACCATAGAAGACAATGCGTTCTATGGGATCACTAAGTCGGGAAGCCTGACAGAAGATGATAGCATTACATATACCTACACCTTTGAAGGCGGACAGCTTTCTATTGATTATAAAGGTGAAGGATCCACTGTAATGCCCGATTTTAACGTATCAGACAATAGGGCGCCCTGGTCGGGATACGCTAAGAACATTAACAGCGTACATATCGACAGCAATATAACAGACATAGGGGCTTATTCGTTTGTGGGTCTTAAAAACATAAAGAGCTCTGCCCTTCCGGATGGAATAAAAACTATCGGAGAAGGAGCCTTCAAGGACTGCACCGGGCTTACCTATGTAGAAATACCGGCTACGCTCACGAAGCTGGGAGAAGACGCTTTTGCCGGCTGTACAGCTATCACAGAGTTCTATTTCTGTGGCAATGCTCCTACTATTGGAGACGGAGCCATACCCGATATAGCATCCGTTACGGTTTATTATCCTGAGACTGCCACGGGATGGGTAAAGAGGATCAAGGATAAATTCCAAACCCTTGTTTGGAACACCTGGGATGATACGGTCAAATCAAAGGACGTGGTGCTGGTACTGGATCATTCCGGCAGTATGAGCGGCACGATGTATTATGGTGATGATGATACTGACAGCAAGTCCAGAATGGACGCCTTAAAAGATGCGGCCAATGCTTTTGTAGACGCCGTTGCAGGCAGGGCAAAGAATACGCGTATCGCGGTGGTTCAGTATGATGATACGGCAGAATTGATAGTTGATTTTACCACCGATAAAGACTATTTGATGAACAAGATCAATTCTTTGTATGATGCTGGCGGCACTGAGTATCTCGTTGCAATGGACAGCGCAGATGAAGTCTTAAGCAGGAGTAAGGCGGATTCAAAGAACATCATCTTTTTCAGCGATGGAGAACCGAATGATTCTTCTTCATATGACGGCTATGCGAACATAAAGGAAAAGGCAGCTGAACTGGATAAAAAGTATATTCTGTATGCTGTAGGTATAATAGAAAACACAGTAAGCTATGCCGCATACACCGACCGGGATGAGGCGCTGATCGCTGTGGCAAACGGTGACGAGAGCCACTATTTCAGGGCGGATGATATTGAGACCCTTATAAAGAAATTCCTTGAGATAGCCGACAGCATCGTAAGGAAGCCTGAGACAGAGGTGGAGATAAAGAGAAACGGCACCAGGTTTAACGCATTTCTGGATGACGTAATCTTTACTGCGGATTCCAAGGAGCAGATAGAGCTTATAGTCACAGCAGGTACGAAGTACGGCGAAGTGGCGTCTTATGCCCTTCTTAAGAACGGCACATCCATAATGAGCAACAAGGGCGGTATATTCAGGTTCAAACCCGCTGAACTCTTTACGTCCAGCGACTATGTGGAAGTTGCCCTCTATGATAAGGACGGAAACGAAGTAGACAGGAAACAGGTGAAGATCCGCATCATAGACGGAAAGTACAAGATCACCTTTATGATGAATGACGGGACGGAGACAGTTTATGAGACCCAGTACATAAGCAGCGGAGAGAAGCCCAAAAAGCCGGATCCCGAACCTGAAAGGACCGGGTTCATATTCGATGGCTGGTACACTTCCACCAAGTGCAGCGGGTATACCTTCTTTGATATAATCAATTCACCCAACTGGCCGAAGCTTGACAGCGATACCGTTCTTTACGCAAAGTGGATAAATGCCACCGACGTGGATATTACCAAGGACGGCTGGGGATTCATAAATAACAGCGACTCATTTGACAGTCAGGACTATGAGATAAGCTATGGAGACTATGCAAAGCTGCAGAGCAATATCACAAACAGCAAGTCGGATGATACTAAGAATAACGCAGAGACTTATAAGGCCTGGGTCAAGAGTCTCAAGGATTCCACATGGAAAGGCTCCTGCTTTGGAATGTCTGCTGCGGCGGTTTTGATCAAGACCGGAAAGATAAAGCTTCAGCACTTCTCACCTAAGTATCCCAAGCCCGGGAAAGCCGAATTGATAAAGAACACAAGCGGCGATGCGGACGTAGGAAACATCGAGAGCATGATCAATTACTATATGCTTGAGCAGAAGGTAGGAGAGATCTATAAAAAGGCATATGACTCCAGAGGAACCGAGTCTGAAAATCTAAAATATATTATAGAGGAATTAAAGGAAAACCCTTTGGCCGTACTGGTGCTGTTCTTCAATAATAACGGCAATGTAAACGGCGGACATGCCGTGGTCGCATACGGCCTTACTGAGGACGGGGATAATTATTCATTCAAAGTGTATGACTGCTCGGTAGGCAATGGTGAAGATCAGGAATTTACGGTAAACGTTACCGATAACGGCGGAACCTATACCAAGGAATGTGCTGAATGGCAGGCTGAATGGGATAATTACGGTACGATTGACTTAAAGACAGTCCTCACGGCAGAAGATCTGGAGGAGGAATATCTCTTAAAGGAGCCGCATATAGAAATCTATAACGGCAACTCCGACAAGCAGTATCATTTACAGACAGATTACAGTAACTTTACCATATCGCTTTCCCAGAACGGAGCCACAGAAAAAGAGACGAAGATACAGGACGGCAAAGTGTCCGGAGCCAATGATATCAATATCACATGCGAAGGAAACCAGGGAGACGCAAAGAACGACGGAAAACAGTATAATTTCTATCTTCCTGCTCTTAATGAGGGACAAGCCTATGTGATCACACCTGGCGCAGGGGACGCTTCGACGATAATATCCGACGAAGGAGGCCTGTTCTTTGACAAAGTGACCACGGCAAACAATAACAATGTTGCGTTCTATAATAATGGCGTCGTGGAATCAAAGGGATCGTCGGGCAAGATGACGATAAAGACTTCGGGTAAGTATAAAGATGCGAACTGGTATTTTGTAACCGTGGAGGGTGAATCAGGCGAGCTCGCCGTCGATCCGTCAGATGGGAAGGTAAGCATCGCATCCCCTCAGGATGCCACAAAGCTGAATATCACTGTAGAGTCGGATATGAACAGCCTTACCTTTACTGAGAAGGACGTAGAAGCCGGACAGACCGTATCCGTAAAAGGTGCCGTTGGAAACAAGGTGGTTTACACCGATGGAAGCGGAAAAGAAGATATCCGGGACTTCGGCTATGCCTTGACATTTGATTCACAGCAGGGTTCTCCCGTGCCGCCTCTAAAGAATCAAAAGGCCGGGGAAGTGATAGACCCTCTGGATGTTCCTGAAGACCCCAGAAAAGACGGTTTCGTATTTACCGGATGGTTTAAGGATGCAGAGGCAACGGTTCCGGTTGACTTCAGTACCTATAAGATGCCGGGAGAAGATACCATTCTCTATGCAGGATGGGAACTGGATCCCAACTTCTTCATCAGGGTTTCATTCAGGCTTAAGGGCGCTAAGGATGAATATACTTATATACCTAAGGAAACGGCCATTGACAAAGATGATGACTGCCCTGTAATAGTGGGAGAAGACAAGGATTGGTATTCCGATGCGGAATGCGAGACGAAGTGGGATTTTGAAAGAACGGTAGACAGAAACACCATTCTCTATTCAGCCGGTTGGCAGGAGGGCAGAATGGCGGATGTTACCAAAGTTACCCTCAACAAGAATGAACTTAATATGAAGAAGGGTGATAAGGAAAAACTGACCGCTGCAGTGGAGCCTTCCGACATCAATACAGTATTCGTATGGAACAGCAGTGATGAAACAGTCGCTACTGTCGACCAGGAAGGTAATGTCGAGGCTGTTGAAAAAGGGGATGCGGTCATAACAGTAAGGGCTGGCGGATGTTCAGCAAATTGTGTGGTTAAGATAGAAGATAATCCTGAGGGTTCAAAAGGAGACGCATCTTCCAAGCCCAAGCACACAAAGAAGGAAAACACCTTTGTGGGAGGTCAGAAGATCAATGTTGCCGATATGTACTTCAAAGGCGTTTCCGGGATAACCGGATACAAGACGGACCCGAAGAAGGTCGCTTCTGTCGATAAGAAAGGCATTCTGAAAGCAAAGAAGGCCGGTACCGTAAAGATAGATGCACTTTCGGGCAAGGGAAAGGAAGCGACGACCGTCAGCAGCTGCACCATAGATGTGCTGGATAAGCCGAAGCTCAAGTTCGGGAAGTATTCCATCGCTGCCGATGAAGGAAAAGTCATCGATGCTTACGAGTGCTTTAATACCGCTTCTACCAAAGAGACTGCGGCGGATTCCTGGGAATCTACCAAGACCGGAGTGGCGGAGATCGATGAAAAGACCGGAGAGATAACCATTAAGGGTAAGGGTTCCACGAAGATAATCGCTTACTTTGGAGAAAAAGGAAAGAAAGAAACCCTGAAAGTCAAGGCGACTCTGAAAGTCAAGAAATAAGAAATAAAAAAATAATGCAATTTGAGATTCCCCCGGAATGAATATCATTCCGGGGGAACAGCTTTAAAAGAGTTGAACTTCGGGGACGGAGTCATAGGGCCAAAAAAATAAATGACCCCCAAACTCCGTTCCCATAGCCCAGTCCTTTGACGTCTGTATCATTGTATGATAAAATTTTAACGTTGTTGATGACTGTTTTTTTCTAAAGAAATGAGGTAAAAATGGATTTAAAATTAAAGGACAAAGTTGTATTGGTAACCGGTGGTACAGGCGGTATCGGAACCGCAATAGTTAAGGGATTTCTCGAGGAGGGCGCTAAGGTTGCTTTTTCTTCCACAAGCCAGGCTAAGATAGATGCCCTGCTTCCCACGCTGGAAGCTGCTGACGGACAGGTTGCAGGTTTTGTGGCTGACATGAACAGGGAAGAGGATATCAAAGCATTCGTGGACAAAGCAGTTGAGAAGTTCGGAACGGTTGATGTGGTTGTTCCCAATGCCGGCTATGAAGGAAAGGCTCATCCTGTTCAGGATATGACTCTGGATCTCTTTGAGCAGACTTATATGCTGAATGTTTTCGCAGTAATGCTTACGATGAAGTATACAGCTCCCATTCTCGCGGAGAAGAAGTCCGGAGCGATCGTGGTAGTGGCATCGGCAGCAGCCTATGAGCCCACTGCCGGAAACAGCGCCTATGTTTCATCAAAATACGCTGTAGCAGGACTTACCAAGTGCGTAGCACTGGAACTCGGACCCTTAGGCGTGAATGTTAATTATGTATGCCCGGGCCCTGTAGATACTCCGATGATGGTCAGGATTGAAAAAGATTTCTTCGGAGATTCCATGACCCACGAAGAGGCAATGGAGAAGCTGGCAGGCGCCTATGCAATGGACAAGCGCTATGCAAAGCCCGAAGAAGTGGCAAATGCGGTTCTATACTTATCTTCAGAAGTATCAGCTCACACAGCTGGCATGGGAATGCATGTAGACTCCAAGGTATCACCAACCTCATAAAGATCTGCTTAAGGCCGGCGGGAAAACTCTCTCCGGCCTTTAAGTCAATGGGACGGTTCTGTTGACTTATAGTATTTGTCATGATAATAGATATAATTCTGGTTTCATTATGTGTGCTGTCTGTTTATTTTCTGAACAGATCCTTTAAAAATGATCCGTTTTCCTACTTTAATGTTGTGCTGACGGGTCTTGTTATGGTATTTTCAATATCGGCGGTGATCCGCTCCCAGATAACCGCAGGCTACGGCGCGGCGGTGAAAGAGAGCGGTTCGTTAGTGTGGGAGGGGATATCTTTTCTCTGGCAGTTTTCAAGGATACTCTTTATTCCCATCTGTTTTATATGCCTGTTTTTATCAATAAGCAATGTTTTTTTATTAAAAAAAGAGGGCTTCCGCCGCAGCAACCTCTTAGGACTTATCTTCAGTACAGTTTATCTCATTGTCATAAACTGTATCTGGCAGCCCCTTAATACCATGCCGGAGATATTAAACAGGCTCCTCATATTTATTAGGCTGATGCTCTGTTACGCGGAATGTACCATGCTTTCGATCTGTATAATGGGGTATGTCACAGCAAGGATCGAACCCCGCTATGACAGTGATTTCGTGATCATTCTCGGCTGTTCCATAAGCAAAAAGGGAAAAGTGAGGCCTCTCTTAAAGGGCAGGGTGAACAGGGCGATACGCTATGCCTGGGATCAGGAGATACGGACGGGAAAGCCTGTAAAATATGTGCCATCGGGAGGACAGGGGAAGGATGAGCCCATGAGCGAGGGGTCGGCCATGGAAATGTATCTTTTAAGCCACAGCGCCGAGGATTATGAGGTCTTTCCTGAAAAGAAGTCGAAGAATACGATGGAAAATCTCGTGTTTTCAAAAAAGATAATAGACGGGCTTAAGGAAAACGCAAAAGTGGCAGTAGTCACGAATAATTTCCATATATTGAGGAGCGGAATGCTGGCGAATGCAGCCGGCTTTTACCATGCGGATATGGCTGGAAGCAGTACAAAATGGTATTTCTGGCCTAATGCCTTTTTAAGGGAGCTTGTGGCAATTGTGTTTATGCATATGCGCTGTCACCTGCTTTTCACCCTGGTTTTCGCAGCTGTCTGCTTTTTTATACGATAGAAGTCATTGGGGTTGAATGAAGTTTCGCCCGGAAAGCATTTTAAGATTATGGAGGTTTTTTATGAAGTATTATGTGAATTGTAATGTGGAGGTGTCCGGGGACGGGACGCAGGATGCTCCTTTTTTAACAATTTCCGAAGCAGCGGATATAGCCATGCCGGGTGATGAGGTAATAGTTGAGGACGGTATTTACCGCGAGTACGTTGATCCGAAGCATTCGGGAGAAGAAAACGCAAGGATAACATATCGTGCCCGGAACAAACAGAAAGCTGTTATTACCGGTGCTGAACCCATTAATGAATGGGAAGAGGCTGAGCCCCATGTCTGGAAAACAGTATTGGATAATTCTTTTTTCGGAAAGTATAATCCTTTTTCGACGCTGGTTTCCGGAGACTGGTTTGATGCAAATTTTATCGCCCATACCGGGGATGTTTTCCTGAACGGAAAATCAATGTACGAAGTGACTGAGTATGAGGATGTTGTAAATCCCAAAGAAAACCTGTCTTCCTGGGATAAGGACTTTACGGTATATACCTGGTTTACAAAACAGGAGGGCGGATCCACGGTGATTTTTGCCAATTTCGGTGAGATCGATCCAAGATCTGCGGATATAGAAATATCGGTTAGACAGAATTGCTTTTATCCCCGGAAAGAGGGAATAGGGTATATTACATTGGATGGATTCACGGTATGCAAGGCTGCTACACAATGGGCTCCTCCTACTGCATATCAGGACGGGATGATCGGTCCTCACTGGTCTAAAGGATGGATCATTGAGAACTGTGATATATATGAATCAAAATGTTCGGGTATTTCCCTTGGTAAATATCTGCAGCCAAACAATGATAATAAGTGGCTGAAATGGAAATACAAAGACGGAACACAGACAGAGCGTGACTGTATCTGCCAGGCACAGACCGAGGGGTGGAATAAAGACAGGATAGGCTCCCACATTATCAGGAACAACAATATCCACGATTGCGGACAGACCGGTATTGTAGGCCATTTAGGCGGAGTGTTCTCGGTAATTGAGAATAATCATATCCATAACATCAACAATAAGCAGAATCTGGCGGGAGCCGAGATCGGCGGTATCAAGATGCATGCTGCAATCGATGTGATTATCCGTAAGAACCATTTCCATCATTGCACAAGAGGTCTTTGGCTTGACTGGCAGGCTCAGGGAACAAGGGTTACGCAGAATCTTTTCCATGACAACGCCCTGCCCTATGATTATCTTTTAAGGAAGGAAAATCTTGCCAACCTTGGGCTGGGAGAAGATATATTTATTGAAGTCAGCCATGGTCCGACTCTGATCGACAACAATATTCTTTTATCCGACAGGGCATTTAAGCTGCCGACCCAGGGTGTGGCATTCGTCCACAATCTGATAGCAGGCTCATTAACTGCTGTGGGAAGAGGCGTGGATAACGGCTCTAAATCTATCAAATCACCGAGATATACGCCTTACCATGTACCCCACAGAACCGAGATTGCCGGATTCATGACAATTCTTCACGGAGATATGCGTTTTTATAACAATATATTTGTGCAGAGAAAGATCAGAGAGAAAATGCTGGATCTTGCAAAAGGATTTGAAAATGACGAGTGGGATGACGGAAACATGGTCGCGGGAACCATTCCCTATAACGGATATCAGACCGAGGAGGAATGGGAGAAGATGTTTGAGGGTTACTGCGGAATGGGTTCACCCGTAAGTGACAGATATTATCTTCCTCTTCCCGTATGGACAGGAGGAAATGCATATTTTAACGGGGCAAAGCCCTGCGATAAGGAAAAAGACTGCTTCGTGGATAATGAGCATGAAGTTAAAATAGAGCTTCATATAGACGGAGACAAGTGGGAGATTGAAAGCGATCTGTTCGATCACCTTCCCAAAACATGTGATGTGATCTCCACCAAAAACCTTGGAATGGCTTTTGAGCCTGAACAGAGTTTTGAAGATCCCGACGGAAACGACATATATTTTGATGAAGATATCATTGGAAACAGACGTGAAGGTAAGGTGGCCGCCGGTCCTTTTACAAGTCATTAAGAACCGTCCCCACTGACTTTCTTGATGATATCACAGAGGGTAACGGTGAAAAAGAAACCGTGATCCACATGGTTTCGGAAAACAGCATGTGGTATGGAAAAGCTGACACAGACCTTCTGAAAACGGAGCTGGGAAGCTTAAAGGGAAATAATAAGGGAGATATTTTACCCTGCTGTGCGGTGGATGCCCTGG
Organism: uncultured Lachnospiraceae bacterium; assembly: GCA_946407725.1. Lineage (GTDB taxonomy): Bacteria > Bacillota > Clostridia > Lachnospirales > Lachnospiraceae > NK4A144. The sequence goes on along the minus strand of CAMJPM010000049.1, from coordinate 5,002 downwards.
GAAACCTAATTACAGACGGGAAGATAGACTTTGATACAAGAGCTGCTAAATTTGCAATGCTTATTACCGATGCAAAGTATAAGGATGACAATACCCACGGAATAGCCAGCATGGATGAGCTTATAAAGAAGCTTAGTGAAAACAGGATAATGACTTCCGTAGTTACGGATAAAATGAATTATAAGACTTATTTGCCGCTTTCAGACGGTACAGGCGGAATGCTGCAGAGGATCTATATTAATGATCCTGATTTAAATGATTTCAATCAGATCCTTAACTGGCAGGCACTCATTATGTCTGAATATACGGATAAGAATATCACGCAGGATACGGATCAAAATGCTGATCCCGGTCAGGATCCCAATCCGGATCCAAATCCGGATCCAAATCCGAATCCGGATCCTAATTCAAATCCGAATCCGGATTCTAATTCTTCGGGAGGTTCTCCCACTGCGGTTCTGCCGGTTAAAACCGTCTCCTCGAATGTGGGTTCCACAGGCTATTTAGTAACCTATACGGGTACAGTTTCCTTTAACGGCGGAAGCCATATAGAAGAGGGCGGTAAGACCTCCCAAAAGAAGACAGGGGACATAATGATAAAGGTTACAGATGCCACCGGCGCTGAAGTGGCGGCCTCTTCCTATAAGGTAAAATTTAAGAATAATAAAAATGCATCAGAGAATGGCGCTTATTTCACCATCAAGATGAAGAATGCCGACAAGACCGTCAAGGACGCTTTCAAGGCTGAGAAATTCTCCTTCGTGATCAATCCGCTGGATCTTAAAGCTGTTACCCTTGACGCGAAATCCGCATCTGAGAGCAGCATATCCGGTCTTTATTTCACAAATGAAGGAGGAGCGAAGATCAAGATGAAACCTTTTAAGGGTTCAAAGGGTGATTTTAAGATAAAGGGCGCATCTGAGACATCAATAATCATAGAGGGCTGCAGTAATTACATCGGAGAGGGTATCGTGGCAAAGAAATAAAGCCGGAAGCTTTTTAAAGAGTGCCGGGGGTCTGAATAGTTGCGAATATTTTCATGCTTCTGTCCAGGATGCCGTTCATACAGGCAATGGCCATGCCGTAGTTCACAATGGGGATCCTGTTTTCACGGGCTCTCTTTACCCGTGACTTCATTTCTGCTTCGTTTAACATGCATCCGCCGCAATGTACAATAAGGGAATATCCGGAAAGATCCTCAGGAAAATCATTCCCGGATGAAAAGGAGAATTCCGGTTCGTGTCCGCAGTATTCCCGTATCCAGTTGGGAAGCTTGACACTGCCGATATCATTACACTGCCTGTGATGGGTACAGCCCTCCGCAATCAGGACCCGGTCACCGTCACGGAGAAGAGCCAGTTTATCTGCTCCTTCCTTAAGAGCTTCAAGATTTCCCTTATATCTGGCAAATAAAATAGAAAAGCTTGTGAGCAGTATATCCGGAGGGGTGATCTTAGACACCTCCCTGTAGGCCTGGGAATCCGTAATGACGACCCTGGGCTTTTTTGGAAGAGAGGAGAGTACGCTTTCCAGCTCCTTATCCCTGCACACTACCGCACTGCATCCGCTTTCCAGAATATCCCTTATGGTCTGCTGCTGTGGCAGGATAAGCCTTCCCTTCGGGGCCGATTCGTCTATGGGGATAACAAGTACCACCATATCTCCGGGTTTTAGAAAATCCCCGATTATCCTCCGCTTTTTCTCTTTGTCTCCGCAGTTAAAGGAGGCTAAAAGCTCACGGAATTTAATGATATTATAGCCTGTTTTTGAGCTTACCCTTATGGATCTTATTCCTGTTTTATCCGAGGAAAGACCGTCTTTTTCCGGGCCGCCGTCATGGAGATCAGCCTTCGTATAAGCGATCACCACCGGGATGCTCCTGTCCTTAATAAGGGTCAGGAGTTCTTCTTCCGCAGGAGTCTTTTCCGTTTCACATTCGGTTACAAGTACTGCGATGTCAGTTTCATCCAGAACCCTTTTCGCCCTTTCGGTACGCTTATCTCCAAGTTCCCCGCTGTCATCGATCCCGGGGGTGTCTATTATCAATACCGGCCCTATAGGCAGTATTTCCATTGCTTTTCTTACTGGGTCTGTGGTGGTGCCTTTGATATCGGATACCAGGCTCATTTCCTGAGACGTGACCGCATTTACAAGGCTTGATTTACCTGCATTCCGGATGCCGAAAAAAGCTATATGAACCCGTTCGGAAGACGGAACATCATTTAATCCCATGGTTTCTCCCTAAAATTTATAAGTTCCCAAAAATCTGATATCTCTAAAATCTGAAATCCCCTAAAACCTGAAATCCCCTAAAATCTGAAGTCCCTGCGGTTGGAATTCTTTATTTCCTCTATATGCTCTGCCGCAAGTCCCCTTGTTTTCTCATTAGGTATCTTCTGCAGCTCCCGTTCGATCATTTTATACCCCTGCTCCTTCGTCTCCGCAGAAGCATAGTCCTCCAGATATTCCGCCAGGGTCATCAGCGCATTGGGGTGGCAGCAGTTTTGTATCTGTCCGTTTTTACAGAGGCTCATGAATCTGTCGCCGGTCCTTCCCTCCCGGTAGCAGGCCGTGCAGAAGGAGGGGATGTGGTCGTTCTCCATAAGCCATGAAACCACCTCGTCAAGGGGCCTCTGGTCAGATACGTCAAACTGCTCCGTATCGTGAGGCCGCTCATCCTCTGCGTAACCGCCGACGCTTGTCCTGCTTCCTCCGCTTATCTGGGACACCCCGAGCTTTAACAGCTTATCCCTGACTTCCCTGCTTTCTCTTGTGGAAATGATCATTCCGGTATATGGAACCGCGAGCCTGATACATGCGGTTATATGGGCGAAGGTGTCATCGCTTATGCCGTTATCAAACTGTCCGGGGTCGATATCATCAGCTTTCTTCACCCTGGGAACACTTATGGTATGGGGTCCCACTCCGTGAACTGCCTCCAGGTGCTCTGCGTGCATGATAAGCCCGGCAAATTCATATCTGTACATTTCAAGGCCGAAGAGAACTCCCAGCCCCACATCATCAATACCGCCTTCCATGGCGCGGTCCATGGCCTCCGTATGATAATCATAATCGTGCTTCGGACCCGTGGGATGGAGCTTTAAATAGCTCTCCTTATGATAGGTCTCCTGGAAAAGGATATAGGTACCGATGCCCGCATCCTTTAATTTCCTGTAGTTTTCAACGGTTGTTGCCGCAATATTCACGTTTACCCGGCGGATGTCCCCGTTTTTATGATGGATGGAATAAATTGTTTTTATGGAATCCAGAATATACTCTATGGGGTTGTTTACAGGATCCTCACCGGCTTCAATGGCAAGGCGTTTATGTCCCATATCCTGAAGCGCTATGACTTCCTTTTTTATCTCATCCTGGGACAGCTTTTTCCTTGGTATATGCTTGTTTTTCAGGTGATAGGGACAGTAGAGGCAGCCGTTCACGCAGTAATTGGAAAGATAGAGGGGCGCAAACATCACGATACGGTTACCGTAGAAAGCCTGCTTTATTTCATCGGCTATTGAGTATATTTTTTCCCTGATAACGGGATCCTCGCACGCAAGTAAAACGGAGGCTTCCCTGTGGCTTAATCCCCGGCAGGTACAGCCTCGTCCGTTTTTTACAGGCCTTGCTTTCTCAAGTATCTCCTCTATAAGTGCCGTATTATCCTTGTTTTCATCTGCATACTTAAGAGTTTCCAGTATCTCCCGGTGATTAATAAATTCATCCGCTTTCAGTGAAGCGGGATCATACTTAACCATTTTTAAATTTCTGCCTTTCTATATTTTTTTATGTCTCCCCTGTCTGTAACTATCCTGTGCCCTATGGACAGCATCTTTTTTGAGAGACAGTCCCTGCACTCCGCCGATTCCTCGCCGGTGCATATCTTATTATCATATAGCTCATACTTTTTCCGGACACTTACCGGAGAAAGATTTGGCATCACCACATTTGCCCCGGAAAGGATGCCCCTTTCCCTGCCGTCAGAGATAAGAGTACCGAGAGCAGTAGTAGCGGGTATGAGCATAGGGGGATAGATTATCCTTAGAACCGATAATAAAAATAAGGTGAGCTCCACGCTTCCCGCAGTCCTGTCAGAAAAAGGAGTATCTCTGTGGGGGATAAAGGGACCGATGCCGCACATATCCGGTTTGAATTTTTCTACGAATTTCAGATCCTTCGCAAGCTCCTTTCCCGTCTGATACGGCGAACCTACCATAAAGCCGCAGCCTGTCTGATAACCGATATCCCGCAAGTCGTTTAAGCATCGCATGCGGTTTTCAAATGACATTTCATGGGGATGAAGCTTCCGGTAATGAACCGGATCGGCAGTTTCATGCCGGAGGAAATACCTGTCTGCCCCTGCTTTGAAAAGCTTCTCATAGCTTGAACGGCTTCTCTCTCCCATGGAAAGAGTGACAGCCGCGTCACCATGCCGTTCCTTTATTTTCTTTATTATACTGCAGAGCACTTCATCATCAAAATACGGATCTTCCCCACCCTGTAGCACAAAGGTACGGAAACCGAGCTCATATCCCGTATCCGTACATTCTATTATCTCATCCGCCTTTAAGCGGTACCTTTCCGAGGCGTTGTTGCTCCTCCTGATACCGCAGTAGTAACAGTCATTTACGCAGATGTTGCTTATCTCGATCAGCCCCCGGATAAATACATCCCTTCCGTATATCTTTTCCTTCTGCTTTACTGCTTCAGTCTTTAATACGGCAGCATCTTCATCTGTTCTTTCCGCGATCAGAGATGCATATTCATCTTCACTCAGGCTGTGATCCTTTAATAACTTTCCTATCCTTGACTCTGTGCCGACTGTCATTTCCTCATTATCCGTATCTATTCAGAACCCTTCGGTTTCTGAATAGATACGCGCATTCGGCTCATTAGAGTCGTGCTGCGCACGAGGAGCCGAATACCAAAATGCCAAAGTTATCATTTGGCTGCTGATGCGCTCAGCGTTCCGATGGCAGCTGCGTGCAACGCAGCTAAACGC
>CAMJPM010000048.1 GCA_946407725.1 uncultured Lachnospiraceae bacterium | reverse complement strand
TATGGCACGTTTCCTTCGGAAACGTGTCCTGCGAAGCAGGATTAAGCCCAGACCTTGAGGTCCGGGCTTAACCTACGAGCAAAAATATTAACCTTTTTTTCTTATATATCCGTCATCATCAATGTCCACGTTGTCTGTGGACCAGGTTCTGATGTTATTGAGTATCCGGGCATGCTCCCCGGAATCCTTTGAAAGCATCCGTGTCGAGCAGTTGGATTGAATACAGGGGATAAACTGAAGGGTTTCCAGCTTTTTATCCCTGATAACAGCCTCAACAAGACAATTGTCCAGCGTTTTCGAGCTGAACCAGTAATTTCCGAGACTGTAGATTACCGGAATCTCCCCGATATATGTGATTCCCTGCAGCACATGGGGATGATCGCCGATGATAAGGTCTGCGCCGGCATCCGCATATACCGTGGCAAGCTCAGTCTGGGCGGCCTCATAGGTATTGGTGTTTTCACTTCCCCAGTGGGCGTAGACTATCACAAAATCGCTGTTTTCCTTTGCTGTCCTTATAACCGAAACGAATTTTTCAGGATCCAGTGTCCTTAGTACCCCGGGACTGTCTTCTGTAGCTTCCTTTGTGTCGGGAGGAAGGCTACGCTCTATCTGTGTTGCAGATACAAAACCGATTTTCATGCCGCCTGCTATAAAATACACGGGTTTCATGGCTTCCTCAATGTCGTGTCCAGCCCCGACATAGGGTATCCCTGCGCCTTCAAGTGTATCAAAGGTATCGAGAAGTGCCTGCTCACCATGGTCATAGGCATGGTTATTGGCGAGACTTACGATATCCGCCCCCAGATCCTGCATGTATTTTACAGTCTCCGGCTTTGCCCTGAAAGTGAATTTTTTATTTGGAAGGGGTGTTCCCCTGTTGCTGTAGGGGAATTCATTATTTATCATGAAGATATCCGCAGTTCTGGTACGGTCTATAAGCGCGGGGTCGATACAGGAGGAAATGGCTCCGCCTCTGCTTCTTAAGGTATTCATGATGGCGTATCTGTCGTCAAAGTTGATATCTCCCGCAAAATCTATGACCACCCTTCCGGGCTCGGAAACGCTCTTTAAGTATATGCCGTTTTCAGACACATCTTCTTCGGAAAGGACATAACCCTCAAAGGAATCAGGTTCTTCCTCTGTATCAGTGGTTTCCGTGCCGGCGTTATCATCAGCGGATTTATCATTTTCCGGGATCTCTATGGTAATAGTCCCTTCATCTGAGTCATGAACGGGAATTTCATCATTTTTCCCGGCGAGACCCGATTCGTCCAATACAATAGCCTTGTCAGAAGTTTCATTTTTTTCAGAGACATTCATTCCCGGTGTGCCTGAAAGATCATTCATTTCACAGGAGCACAGGAAGAAAACAGACAGGAATAATATTACAGTAAACTTTTTTTTCATGTTGATGGTTTCGGGAGTATAACAGTATGTTGTTTCCCACTGTCCTTTGTTTTAATATTTGTTCGCAGATTATATCACTGCTTTAAGAGAACTTCAACGAGTGAAATCCGATATACGAAAAAGTCGCTTTTTGCGTCCTTATCATGCTATAATCATGATAATGAAAAGGGAAGCGAACCTTAAACGGCGTGACTCTCAGAATGATCAAGGAGGAAATACAGAACATGAAACGATCGGAAATCAACAGTATTATAAAGGAAATGGAGAAGCTTATAGCTGACAACGGTTTTCATCTGCCGCCCTTCTGTAACTGGACGCCGGAAGAGTGGAAGGATAAGGGCCATGAATATGATGAAATCCGGGATAATATGCTGGGTTGGGACATAACTGATTACGGTCTCGGAAATTTTGATAAATGCGGCTTTGGTCTTATTACTTTAAGGAACGGAAACCAGCACGACAAAAGATACAAAAAGGTATATGCGGAAAAGCTCCTGTTTTTAAGGGACAACATGATGTCACCCATGCATTTCCACTGGATTAAATCCGAGGACATCATTAACCGGGGAGGCGGTACTCTGCTTATCAAGGTTTATAATGACGACGGCGATGGCGGACTTTCCGATTCCGATGTCTGCGTGAATTCCGACGGCAGATCATACTACGTTCCCGCAGGAACCATGGTGCGCCTGGAACCCGGGGAAAGCATAACCCTGTGGCCTCACCAGTATCATGAGTTCCACGTAGTTGAGGGAAGCGGATCAGTACTTATCGGTGAAGTGTCCATGTGTAATGACGACAACACCGATAACCGGTTTTATGAAGAAATAGGACGTTTCCCCGAGATAGAGGAAGACGAGCCCCCTTACAGGCTCTTATGCAATGAGTACCCGGATGCCGCCCCGTAACGGATAATATCCTGAGAATATTTTGGGGACGGTAACGATTAGTTACAAAAAATAAAAAAAATTATTGATAAATTGTTCATAGTTTGTTAATATTTCATTCGGAGCACATTTAGCTCAAAAAAGAATTGCTGAATATCAGCAGATCAAATTTTCAGGAGGAAAGAAAAATGATGAAAAAGTTTTTATCAGCAGCATTAGTGGCAGCTATGTCATTAAGCCTTGTAGCCTGCGGCGGCAGCGCAGGCGCACCTGCAGCCGACGCACCCGCAGCCGACGCACCCGCAGCCGACGCACCCGCAGCCGACGCACCCGCAGCTGACGCACCTGCAGCAGATGCAGCAGCAAGCAGCGGAGAGAAGCACTACAAGTTCGGCTACACCTGTATGGATGGCACAAACCCCTTCTTCGTTACCATTCAGGACGAGATGAAGTCTCTTATTGAGGCCAGGGGTGACGAACTTGTTATCACTGATCCCGGTAATGATGTTACAAAGCAGATCTCACAGGTTGAGGATATGCTTTCACAGAATCTTGACGGTCTTTTCATGAACCCTGCAGATGCTGAAGGTATCCTTCCTGCACTTGACGCAGCTAAGGCTGAGGGCGTTCCCATGGTAGGATTTGACACAGAGGTTGCTGATCTTTCATACCTCGTTTCTTACACCGGTTCCGATAACTACAACGCAGGTAAGGTTTGCGGTGAGGATCTTGTGAAGAAGTGCCCTAACGGAGGAGACATCCTTGTTCTTGATTCTCCCACGATGCAGTCTGTAGTAGACAGAACCAACGGATTCCTTGATGCTATCGACGGACACGGCTTCAATATCGTCGGACAGCAGGATGCAAAGGGAAATCTTGAAGTAGCTATGGGTATTGCAGAAGACCTTCTTCAGGCTCATCCCGATGTAGTAGCTATCTTCGGCGGAAATGATCCTACAGCTCTCGGATGCCTTGCAGCAGCTAACGCAGCCGGCATCAAGGACTGCAAGATCTACGGCGTTGACGGATCACCTGATATCAAGGCTGAGCTTGCAAGCGGCGACTCTCTTATCGAGGGAACCGGAGCACAGTCTCCCAAGTCTATCGCAGACAAGGCTGTTGAGATCATGTATGATTACATGGAAGGCAAGTCTGTAGAAGACAGGTATCCTGTAGAGACATTCCTTATCACCGCTGATAATGTAAAAGACTACGGTACAGACGGATGGCAGTAATCTAAGGATCGGTTCTTAAAATCCTGGGCGCGGGGCTCGGTAAAAAGCTCCGCGCCTTTAAGTAAGTAATAAAGTGTTTATTCCGGACCGCATCACGTTTCCGGATAAATAACGAGGTGTTGAAGTGAGCGATAAGACAATTTTAAGAATGAAAAAGATCACCAAGACCTTCCCCGGAGTCAAAGCCTTAAACCAGGTGGATCTTGACCTGAAGGAGGGGGAAGTTCATGCGCTCCTGGGAGAAAACGGAGCAGGAAAATCCACGCTTATTAAGGTTCTTGGCGGTATCTATCATGCAGATGGCGGCACGATAGAGATAAACGATAAAGAGGTTAAGATAAACAGCGTTCAGGATGCTGAAGAAAACGGTATCGCCATCATACATCAGGAGCTGGTGCTGGTTCCCTATATGTCGGTTGCCGAGAATATTTTTCTGGGTCGGGAGCTCGGAGCAGGTATCAGCGTGAATTTAAAAGCGCAGGAAAAAGAAGCCCAGGAAGTACTTGATAAACTGGGCATGGATATAGATGCGAGGACTCTTGTAAAGGATCTCCCCATTGCGAAACAGCAGATGGTTGAGATCACCAAGGCGGTAGCAACCAATTCAAAGATCCTCGTTATGGATGAGCCCACATCCTCCATAAGCGAAAAAGAGGTGGAAAACCTCTTTAACATTATGAGGGATCTTACAGCCCACGGTGTCGGGATCATCTATATTTCCCACAAGATGAGCGAGCTTGCGGAAATATGTGACCGTGTTACTGTCATGCGTGACGGAGAATATGTGGGAACAAAGGTGGTTAAGGATACTTCAAGGGACGACCTTATTGCCATGATGGTGGGACGGCAGCTCACCAGCTACTACGAAAGGGATTTCGCAGAGCCCGGCGAAGAGGTGCTCCGGGTAGAGAACATTACGGACAATAAGCGTGTGTTCAATGTGTCCTTTAATCTGAAAAAGGGAGAGATCATTGGGTTCGCTGGACTGGTGGGAGCCGGCAGGAGCGAAACCATGCAGGCTATATTCGGTCTTACGAAGGGGGTTACCGGAGAGATATTTATCAACGGGAAAAAGGTTGATATCAAAAGCCCTATTGATGCCATGAACAACGGTCTTGTCATGGTTCCGGAGAGCCGGAAAGAGCAGGGGCTCTTCCTTATACAGGATGTGAAATACAATACAACAATTGAAATTTTGGATCAGTTTATAAAGAACTTCAGGGTAAATCATGCCAAAGAGACGGAGGTTACCCAGAAATATATCGATATGATGTCTACGAAGACCCCTTCCCAGCAGCAGGTTATCGGAAATCTTTCCGGAGGAAACCAGCAGAAGGTACTCATAGGCCGCTGGCTTGCCACCAATCCCCGGATACTCATTCTGGATGAGCCTACGAGAGGTATCGACGTGGGTGCCAAGGCAGAGATATATGCTATTATGAACAGCCTTATCAAACAGGGTGTGTCCATCATCATGATATCCTCGGAAATGCCGGAGATCATCAATATGTCCGACAGGGTATATGTTATGGCGGAGGGCACCATCAAAGGCTGCATTGATCATGAGGAAATATCACAGGAAGCTATCATGAAGCTTGCTGCCGTTTAAGGAGGAGATAAAAATGGAAGAAAAGAAAAAGATTACAAATGCCGCACCGAGAAATGCCTTTCTGAATTTTGTTTTTGAGAATCTCGGTATTCTGGCAGCTCTTATGGTACTCTGCCTTATACTGGGTATCTTTCCCGGTACCAGCGAATATTTCGTAACTATTAAGAATCTTTTTAACGTACTGAGGCAGATCTCAACAAACCTCCTGCTTGCATGCGGAATGACCATGGTAATCATCCTCGGAGGTATCGATCTTTCCGTAGGATCCGTCATAGCATTAAGCGGCGTCCTGGCTGCAGGTGGTGTGGTGAGATATAATCTCCCCATTGTTCCCGCAATGATGCTGGGACTGCTTGTGGGAATAGTATTCGGTCTCTTTAACGGCTTTGTCATCTCAAAGACCACCATACCTCCTTTCATCGTGACCCTGGCGACCATGAACATTGCAAGAGGTCTCGCAGGAGTATATACGGGCGGTTCACCTGTCCGCGTGGTCACTAAGGAGTGGCAGTGGATCGGTGCCGGCTATGCTTTCGGAGTGCCTGTTCCGGTAATCATAATGATATTGATATTTATCCTCTCCCTCCTTATTATGAACCGGACGAAGATGGGGCGTTATATATATGCAGTGGGAGGAAATAACCTCGCGGCCACATACTCCGGTATCAATGTTTCCAAAGTCAAGTTTTTTGTTTACACCTATTCAGGTATCATGGCAGGTCTTGCGGGAATAATCCTTGCTTCCCGTATGTATTCGGGACAGCCTACAGCCGGTGAAGGCGCGGAAATGGATGCCATCGCAGCGGTTGTTGTGGGCGGAACTTCCATGTCCGGTGGTTCCGGTAAGCTGGGAGGTACCCTGATAGGTGCGCTGATCATCGGAATCCTGAATAACGGACTGAACCTTATGAATGTCAATTCCTTCTGGCAGACGGTTGTAAAGGGTGTTGTAATACTTCTGGCCGTAATGCTTGACTTCTTCAGAACCAGAAAGAAGGGCTGATAAACAGCACCGGGTGTGTTGCAGTTTTTCAGGCCGGAAAGCTGCTGAATTGTAATGTGAAAATCCGGTATTGACAAGAACCGGGAAAAATGATAATCTTCTCCCTGTTCTGTAAAACAGAACCAGCCGAAGACAGCAGGTGCGCATCAGCGCATAAGAACCGTCAGGACGCCTGCCGAGGACAGATAAGAGTTTGTTATGACTTTTACGGGCTCCGCTTCTTTGGCGTGAGCCCTTTTCGATGAGCTGAAGCACGGGCATTCAAGTTCGGCTGCGCCGAAGCCTGTGCGCAGGTCATCGATCATAGATCAATGACATAGTTCAGTGTGCCCTGCCCTTTACGTTGATCGGGCTCCAGTTGAAAAATCATTATAGGAGGTAAAAGCTTAATGGCGAAGGTAGAATTGAAACAGCCTGTTGTGGAAGAGATAGCAGGCAAGATCAAGGATGCCAGGGCGGCCATCCTGGTAGATTACCGGGGTCTTACTGTTGAGCAGGATACAGCTCTCAGAAAGCAGCTCCGCGAAGCCGGCGTGGTATACAAGGTTTACAAGAATACCATGATGAAACGTGCTTTTGAAGGCACGGACTTTGCTCAGCTCGATCCCCATCTGGACGGACCGTCTGCTCTTGCACTCGCAACCGATGACGTGACAGCTCCTGCCAGGATACTGGCTAAGTTTGCCGAGAAGGCAAAGGTGCTGGAAATGAAGGGCGGTGTTGTAGAAGGAAACTATTATGATGCTGATGCTCTTTCAGAGCTTGCAAAGGTTCCTTCAAGAGAAGAGCTTCTTTCAAGACTTCTCGGATCCATGCAGTCACCTATCACAAACTTTGCACGTGTTATCAAGCAGATTGCAGAGAAAAAGGCAGAGGGCGGCGACGCAGCACCTGCAGCAGAGGAAGCGCCTGCAGCAGAAGCAGCGCCTGCAGCAGAGGCAGCACCTGCAGCAGAAGCAGCACCCGCTGAATAAGACTAACCGGACAGCGGCGTAGAAATTCAGAATTATTTTTCGGAGGAAATTAAAAATGACAAAAGAAGAAATCATTGAGGTTATAAAAGGCCTTTCAGTTCTTGAGCTCAATGAGCTCGTTAAAGCCTGTGAGGAAGAGTTCGGCGTATCTGCAGCAGCAGGCGTTGTAGTTGCAGCAGCAGGAGCAGGCGGTGCAGCAGCTGCTGAAGAGAAGACCGAGTTCAACGTAGAGCTTACAGAAGTAGGACCTAACAAGGTTAAGGTTATCAAGGTCGTTCGTGAGATCACCGGTCTCGGACTTAAGGAAGCTAAGGATCTCGTTGACGGAGCTCCCAAGATGATCAAAGAGGGTGTTGACAAGGCAGAAGCTGAAGACATCCAGAAGAAGGTTGAGGCAGAAGGAGCTAAGGTTACTCTTAAGTAATCAGCGACTGCGCAGATTTTGTTTATCTGCCGTGAGGCAGTATGACATGATCGGAAGATTACCGGCCCGGAGGATTATCATACCTCCGGGTCTTTTGCTGTCTTCCACTGGTTTAACTTGATTATTTTGCTGAAAACTTTATAATTACGGGTAACAGGATAAATGTTGGACATCTCCAAAACAACTTTTAAATGGCTTGGCTCTCAGAATTAAAACCGGAGGGGAATGTATATGAGAACTGTACAGAAGGGGCTTATTTTTACAAACGACAAGTGTATCGGATGCAATAAATGTATTCGTACATGCAGCTGTATAGGTGCCTGCGTATCCTCTGAACCGGATGAAAACGGTAATTCCAGAATAGAAGTGGACGGCGGACTATGCGTGTCCTGCGGAGCCTGTTTTGATGTATGTGAGCATAATGCCCGTGATTTCAATGATGACACGGACAAATTTTTTGAAGATCTGAAGAATGGAGAAAAGATATCTCTTCTGATCGCTCCAGCATTTCCCGCAAATTATCCGGAACTTTCATCAAAAATCCTCGGGGGTCTGAAAGCCCTCGGTGTGAACAGGCTGATCAGCGTATCCTTTGGCGCCGATATCACCACCTGGGGGTATATAAAATACATACAGGAACATGAGTTTACCGGGGGTATATCACAGCCCTGTCCGGCGGTGGTTGGTTATATTGAGCGCTATATTCCGGAGCTTATACCACGGCTTTTCCCGGTACAGAGCCCTTTGATGTGTGCGGCGGTCTATGCGAGAAAGGAGCTGGGAATAACAGATAAACTGGCGTTTATCAGTCCCTGTATCGCGAAAAAAATGGAGATCGACGACCCGAATAACCACGGGCTTGTAAATTATAATGTCACCTTTGATCACCTTATTGCCTATGTGGAAGCCCACGATCTTTACGGAGAGCCCTGCGCTGATGAGATTGAATACGGCCTGGGATCCATATATCCCATGCCGGGAGGACTTAAGGAGAATGTTTTATGGCTTCTTGGCGAAGATGCGTTCATCCGGCAGGTGGAAGGGGAAAAAAGACTGTACCGCTATCTGCAGCAGAACAAGGAGCATTTAAGGGATAAAAAGACCCCGTTCCTCTTTGTGGATGCCCTGAATTGTGAAAAGGGCTGTATATGCGGCACAGGAACGGACATGGAGCTGTCTGTCACCGATTATGCGCTGTACAATCTCCATGACATTAAGGAATCCGTTAAAAAGGATACTTCCGGAAGCGCCTGGTCCAGATTTTCCACCCCTGAAGAAAGGCTTGCCTGTCTTAACAGCCAGTTTTCGGATTTAAGACTTGAGGACTATCTCCGGTCCTATACTGACAGATCGGAGCAGTGCAGACTGAAAATCCCCGATCCGGAAGAACTGGAGATGATCTTCCTTGAAATGAACAAAAAGGATGAGGCCTCACGCCACATCAACTGCTCATGCTGTGGTTATGACAACTGCACTGAGATGGCGATCGCCATTCATAACGGCTTTAATCACAAAGATAACTGTATCCATTATCTGAAGGATATGTTTGTACTAAAGGCCGCCGAAACAGATTCAATGACCGGCCTGCCCAATGCTTCCGGCTTCCGCTCTTTTGTGAAACGAATACGCGCAGCGGGGAAGCTGACAGAATATAATGCCTTTTATTTCAATCTGAAGAATTTTGGACTGGTAAATAAAAAGTACGGTAAGAAGGAGGCGGACCGTATTATTGTCCGTTATTCCGAGAAGCTTTTGTCCTTTACCGACAAGAATGAGGAATGTACAGGACGTCTGGCGGGGGACAGCTTCATTCTGATGGTAAAAAAGGAAAAAACGGACAAAATATTAAGGATGACGGAGGGAGTGAAGATCCTCGCCTGTATAGACGGACGTGAGGAGATCACCGTTATTCAGGCTGTGGCCGGATGTCTTGATATAGATAATCCGGATATAGACTGCGAAGGGATCCTGGGAAGGTGTTCAGTAGCGCTGAATGCTGCCAGATATGAGCTTCATCAGCCCTATCTCTTTTCTTCCAATGAAATGCATGAAAAGACGATCCAGAGGAAACAGATACTCTTTGTGTTCAATGACGCTGTCAAAAACGGGGAATTCAGACCCTACTATCAGCCCAAGGTCAATACGGAGACAAATACTCTTGCCGGTGCGGAAGCTCTGGTTCGCTGGATAAGGGACGGCAGGGTAATTGCTCCCGGTGAGTTCATTCCTGCCCTGGAAACCAATGAAAGCATCTGTATATTGGATTTCTATATTTTTGAACAGGTATGTAGGGATCTTCGTGCCTGGATAGACCAGGGGATTGAACCCGTACGCATTTCCACTAACTTTTCGAGGATGAATCTGGCAGATCCCGGATTTTCGCAGCATATTAGCAGCATCCTTGAAAAGTATGATATTCCCAAGCAGTATTTAGAGGTAGAGCTTACGGAGACTTTAAGCGATGAGGAGAGCGAAAGACTGAGCCGGTTTATAACCGATATGCACGATTCAGACATAGCCATGGCGATAGATGACTTCGGGACCGGATACTCGTCCCTCAGCCTTTTAAGGGACTATTCGGCAGATGTGCTCAAGCTTGACAAATCATTTATAGACGGACATACAGGGACAAAGCGCGACGAGGTGGTGGTATCCAATGTGGCAAAGATGGCAAGGGAGCTGAACATGAGCATCATCACCGAGGGCGTTGAGAAATGGGATCAGGTGGATTTCCTGAAGAACGTCAACATCAATATGGTTCAGGGCTATCTGTTTGATAAACCGCTGAAAAAAGATGATTTTGAGCAGCGTCTGATAAATAAAACCTATGAAGATATTGAGAAACAGGATCATGAGGCGGGAGATCTGCCACAATAAAACTACAACGCAAAATAATATTTTTTGTTGACAATTAACAAAGCCCGTGTTACTATGCAAAATGCACTATCGTGGTTTCATGGGCTTTTTTTGCGCCCTTTTTTCGGAAAGGGAAGGCATGACCTGCCTGTACCGGAACCACATGTAACTATTTAACAGCATATTAAAAGAGGGTGAAGGACAACATGGAAAAGAACCGGATACATCCAGTCTACAACGGAAAAGCCATGCGAATGAGCTTCCAGAGGAATCAGGATGTCATTGAGATGCCTAATCTCATCGACGTTCAGAAGTCTTCTTATGATTGGTTCACAAATGTGGGACTGAAAGAAGCCTTTGCGGATATTTCTCCTATTCAGGATTTCAGCGGAAATCTCAGCATGGATTTTGTAGATTATGAGTTCTGCAAAGATGAGAAGAAGTATTCCATTGAGGAATGCAAGGCGAGGGACGCCACATATGCGGCTCCGCTGAAGGTGAAGGTGCGGCTGCGAAACAGCACCAATCCTGAGAATGACATCAAGGAACATGAGATCTTTATGGGAGATCTTCCCATAATGACCGATACCGGTACTTTTGTCATTAACGGGGCTGAAAGAGTTATTGTCAGTCAGCTCGTGCGTTCTCCGGGTATATATTACGGAATAGAGCATGATAAGTTAGGAAAGAAGCTTTTTTCCTGTACAGTGATACCTAACCGGGGTGCGTGGCTTGAGTATGAAACAGATGCGAATGACGTATTCTATGTAAGGGTGGACAGAACCAGAAAGGTTCCCGTTACGGTTCTTATCCGTGCCCTGGGGATAGGCACGAATGAGGAAATAATTGATTATTTCGGGGATGAGCCCAAGCTTCAGGGTTCTTTCTCAAAGGATCCGGCCAAGAATTCTGTGGACGGTCTTTTGGAGCTGTATAAGAAGATACGTCCCGGTGAGCCTCTGGCGGAGGAGAGTGCAAGATCCTTAATAGAGGGTATGTTCTTTGATTCCAGACGTTATGATCTGGCTAAGGTGGGCCGTTACAAGTTCAATAAGAAGCTTCTGTTAAGGAACCGTATTGCAGGAAAGATCCTGGCTGAGGATGTTCTGGATCCCGCAACGGGAGAGGTCGTTTCAATAAGGAAACAGAAGGCCCTCGCCGGCATGGAAGTAACAAGGGAGCTGGCGGACGAAATCCAGAACCGTGCAGTACCCTATGTTCTTATTCAGGGTGAAGAGAGAAACATCAAGGTGCTCTCTTCCATGATGGTTGACATAAATCATTACATCGATTTCGGAAAGGGAGAAACTGCAGCGGATTACGGCATTACCGAGCTCGTGTATTATCCTGCTCTTTCCCGTCTCATGGATGAGAGCAATTCCACGAGAGAGCTGAAGAAGGTCCTGAAAAAGAGCATTCATGAGCTTATTCCGAAGCATATTACAAAAGAAGATATTTTTGCTTCCATAAATTACAACATGCATCTGGAATACGATCTGGGCAACAAGGATGATATCGATCATCTGGGCAACCGTCGTATCCGTGCGGTTGGTGAGCTTCTTCAGAATCAGTACAGGATTGGTCTTTCAAGACTTGAGAGAGTTGTAAGGGAGAGGATGACCACTCAGGACATAACAACCATAACCCCTCAGGGCCTTATCAATATAAAGCCCGTAACAGCTGCGGTTAAGGAGTTCTTTGGTTCATCACAGCTTTCACAGTTTATGGATCAGAACAATCCTCTCTCGGAGCTTACCCATAAGAGAAGGCTTTCGGCTCTGGGACCCGGCGGTCTGTCCAGAGACCGTGCAGGCATGGAGGTCAGGGATATCCATTATTCACACTACGGCCGTATGTGCCCCGTGGAAACTCCCGAAGGACCCAACATCGGTCTTATCAACTCACTTGCCTGCTTTGCCCGTATTAATGAATATGGTTTTGTGGAATCTCCTTACAGGAAGATAGATCACTCCGATCCGGAGAATCCCCGGGTTACCGACGAAGTTGTCTATATGACGGCTGATGAGGAAGATAATTATTATGTTGCACAGGCGTCCGAGCCGCTGGATAAAGAAGGACATTTCAAGAACACTCTGGTTTCCGGACGGCATCTGGATCTGACACAGGCCTGGGATAAGACTGTATTTGACTATATGGACGTATCCCCGAGGCAGGTGTTCTCAGTGGCGACAACACTGGTTCCATTCCTGCAGAACGACGACCCCACGAGAGCTCTCATGGGTTCAAACATGCAGAGACAGGCTGTGCCGCTTCTTCTTACCGAGGCTCCCGCAGTGGGTACCGGCATGGAGAGAAAGGCCGCCGTGGACTCCGGCGACTGTATGGTGGCAGTTAAGCCCGGAACAGTTACCCTGGCTCAGGCAGACCTTATAAGGGTCAGGAATGATGACGGAACCAATGA
This sequence comes from uncultured Lachnospiraceae bacterium, assembly GCA_946407725.1. Taxonomy (GTDB): domain Bacteria; phylum Bacillota; class Clostridia; order Lachnospirales; family Lachnospiraceae; genus NK4A144. Next base: position 10,285 of record CAMJPM010000048.1, on the reverse strand, counting down.
GGAATACAAGCTCATCAAGTTCATGCGCAGTAACCAGAGTAACTGCTATAACCAGACCCCTATAGTGAAAAAGGGTGATCATATTGAGGCGGGAGATGTTATCGCTGACGGACCCTCAACCCATAACGGAGAGCTTTCACTCGGAAAGAACCCGCTTATAGGCTTCATGTCCTGGGAAGGATACAACTACGAGGATGCGGTGCTCATCTCTGAGAGGCTGGTACAGGAGGATGTGTATACATCCATTCATATAGAGGAATACGAATCAGAGGCCAGGGAGACCAAGCTTGGCCCCGAAGAGATAACGAGGGATATTCCCGGTGTCGGTGAAGATGCCCTGCAGGATCTGGATGAGAGAGGTATTGTCCGCATTGGCGCGGAAGTACGTGCCGGAGATATCCTGGTTGGAAAGGTTACTCCGAAGGGAGAAACAGAGCTTACGGCTGAGGAGAGGCTTCTTCGGGCAATATTCGGTGAGAAGGTCCATGAAGTAAGGGATACTTCCCTTAAGGTTCCTCACGGAGAATACGGTATTGTTGTGGATGCCAAGGTGTTTACAAGAGAGAACGGCGATGAGCTGTCTCCGGGAGTTAACCAGGCTGTCCGCATCTATATTGCACAGAAGAGAAAGATTCAGGTGGGTGATAAGATGTCAGGCCGCCACGGAAACAAGGGTGTGGTTTCAAGGGTGCTTCCCGTAGAGGATATGCCCTACCTGCCTAACGGAAGACCGCTTGATATCGTGCTTAACCCTCTGGGTGTGCCTTCCCGAATGAATATCGGACAGGTGCTGGAGATACATCTTTCCCTTGCGGCTATGGCTCTTGGCTTTAATATCTCAACTCCGGTCTTTGACGGAGCTAACGAAGTGGATATCGAGGATATGCTGGAGCTGGCAGACGATTACGTCAACACCGAATGGGAAGACTTTGAAGCTAAGTATAAGGATATCCTTGTAAGCGATGTAATGGACTACCTTTCTGAACACAGGGATCACAGGGAGGTATGGAAAGGCGTCAGGATCAGCCGTGACGGAAAGGTGAAATTAAGAGACGGACGTACCGGTGAGTACTTTGACTCTCCTGTAACCATCGGGCATATGCACTATCTGAAGCTCCATCATCTGGTGGATGATAAGATCCATGCCCGTTCCACAGGCCCATACTCACTTGTTACGCAGCAGCCCCTGGGCGGAAAAGCCCAGTTCGGCGGACAGCGGTTCGGAGAAATGGAAGTCTGGGCGCTGGAGGCGTATGGCGCAGCTTATACATTGCAGGAAGTTCTCACGGTTAAGTCCGATGATGTGGTAGGACGTGTAAAGACCTATGAGGCCATTATCAAGGGCGAAAACATTCCCGAACCCAGTGTTCCGGAATCCTTTAAGGTTCTGCTGAAGGAAATGCAGTCCCTGGGACTTGATGTGAGAGTGCTTAAGGAAGACGGCTCCGAAGTAGAGATCGGTGAAAATGTTGATTATGGCGAAACCGACATGAGGGCTATCTTCAATGATGACCGTGATATCAGGCAGCAGGAGAATTATGCCAGCCATGGATACCAGACTCAGGAATTCAATGATGAAGGTGAGCTGGAAACGGTGGATGAAGATCAGGAAATGGATGAAGAACCTGATTTTGAAGAGAGCTTTGATGGAGACGAGGATCCCGTAGAATTCTGATTGACGTAAAGCAGGTATAAAACCGGCTTCGACAGGATCCGTGCGCAGATCACCGGTCAAAGACCGGTGATAAGAATGGAAGGAGTTATAGATGCCAGATTATAATAACAGGCAGTCTGATGCATACCGCCCGCTAACATTTGATGCCATAAAGATTGGTCTTGCTTCCCCCGAAAAGATCCTTGACTGGTCCCACGGGGAGGTGACCAAACCTGAAACCATAAACTACAGGACATTAAAGCCTGAAAAAGACGGGCTTTTCTGCGAGAAGATATTCGGACCCACAAAGGACTGGGAGTGTCATTGCGGAAAATATAAGAAGATCCGCTTTAAGGGCATAACCTGCGACAAGTGCGGCGTGGAAGTCACGAAATCTTCGGTCCGCCGTGAGAGAATGGGACATATCGAGCTTGCTGCTCCCGTATCCCACATCTGGTATTTCAAGGGAATTCCCAGCCGTATGGGACTGATTCTTGATCTCTCACCCAGAGTGCTTGAAAAAGTACTTTATTTTGCTTCGTATATAGTTCTTGATCCCAAGGATACAGATCTGGAATTCAAGCAGATACTCACCGCCAAGGAATATGCTGCTAAGGTGGAGGAGTACGGTCCCAGAGGATTCCGCGCAGGAATGGGTGCGGAGGCCGCAAAGGAGCTCCTTGAGAATGTGGATCTGGATAAGGAATCCGAGGAATTAAGGGAAGAATTAAAGGATGCCAGCGGCCAGAAAATGGCCAGGATAATAAAGAGGCTGGATGTAATTGAGGCCTTCAGGGAGTCAGGACAGAAGCCGGAATGGATGATAATGGAATGCATTCCCGTTATTCCCCCGGATCTCCGCCCCATGGTACAGCTGGATGGCGGCAGATTTGCCACCTCTGATCTTAACGACCTGTACAGAAGGATAATCAACAGGAATAACAGACTTAAGAAGCTCCTTGAGATCGGAGCCCCGGATATTATCGTATACAACGAGAAGAGAATGCTTCAGGAAGCGGTGGATGCCCTTATCGACAACGGGCGCCGCGGACGTCCCGTTACAGGCCCCGGAAGCAGGGCTTTGAAGTCCCTTTCCGATATGCTTAAGGGAAAGAGCGGACGTTTCAGACAGAACCTTCTCGGAAAGAGAGTTGACTATTCCGGACGTTCGGTTATTGTGGTAGGACCCGAGCTTAAGATATGGCAGTGCGGTCTTCCCAAGGAGATGGCAATAGAGCTGTTTAAGCCCTTCGTTATGAAGGAACTGGTGAGCAACGGAACAAGCCACAACATAAAGAGCGCCAAAAAGTCAGTGGAACGTCTTGAGCCCGTTGTATGGGACGTCCTTGAGGACGTTATAAAAGAGCATCCCGTTATGCTGAACCGTGCACCTACGCTGCACAGGCTTGGTATTCAGGCTTTTGAGCCGGTTCTTGTAGAGGGTAAGGCCATTAAGCTTCATCCCCTTGCATGTACGGCGTTTAATGCGGACTTTGACGGAGATCAGATGGCTGTGCATCTTCCCCTTTCGGTTGAAGCGCAGGCAGAATGCAGATTCCTGATGCTCTCTCCCAATAACCTCTTAAAGCCTTCAGACGGAGGCCCCGTGACCGTTCCTACCCAGGATATGGTTCTGGGTATTTACTATCTCACACAGGAGAGAGAAGGAGAGCCCGGTGAAGGAAAGGCCTTTAAGGGTGTTGAGGAAGCCATAATGGCTTATACAAACCACACCATTTCCCTGCAGAGCAAGATCCATGTCCGCAAGGAAAAGGTGATGGCTGACGGCAGCAGGAAGTCTGCAGTTCTCCATACCACCCTGGGAAGATGTCTCTTTAATGAGATAATCCCTCAGGATCTGGGATTTGTGGACAGGACAAAGCCCGAAAATGAGCTTGCTCTGGAAGTGGATTTCATGGTGGGTAAGAAGCAGCTGAAGCAGATAATAGAAGCCATTATCAATACCCACGGAGCTATCAAGACAGCTGAATCCTTAGACCATATAAAGGACATGGGATACCACTATTCAACGATAGCCTCCATGAGTGTTTCCATTTCGGACATGGTTGTTCCGGAATCCAAACAGAAGCTCCTGGATGATGCGCAGGATACGGTGGATAAGATCACCAGGAACTACAGGAGAGGACTTATCACCGATGAGGAGCGTTACAACGAGGTTGTTGAAACCTGGAAAAACTGTGATGAATCCATTACAAAGGATCTGATGGCCGGACTTGATAAGTATAATAACATCTATATGATGGCTGACTCCGGAGCCAGAGGTTCCGATAAGCAGATAAAGCAGCTGGCCGGAATAAGAGGTCTTCAGGCCGATACTACCGGACATACCATAGAGCTTCCCATTAAGTCCAACTTCCGTGAAGGACTTAACGTGCTGGAGTATTTCATGAGTGCCCACGGCGCCAGAAAAGGACTTTCCGATACGGCTCTCCGTACGGCGGACTCAGGATACCTTACCAGACGAATGGTTGACGTTTCCCAGGAGCTTGTGATCCGTGAGATGGACTGCTGTGAGGCGAATAATCTGGATGAGATCCCCGGAATGGATGTCAGTGCCTTCATGGACGGCAAGGAAGAGATAGAGCTTCTGGAGGCCAGAATAACAGGCAGATATTCATGTGAGGATATTTACGATAAGGACGGAAATATCATTGTAAAGGCGAACCACATGATCACACCCAGAAGGGCCAAGCTCATCTGCAGTGTGGGTGTTAAGGACGGAAAGCCTATTGATACAGTGAAGATCCGTACAATACTTGCCTGCCGGAGCCATAACGGAATATGCGCAAAATGTTACGGAGCCAATATGGCTACCGGTGAGCCGGTTCAGGTGGGAGAGGCTGTAGGTATCATAGCGGCCCAGTCCATCGGAGAACCTGGTACCCAGCTTACAATGAGAACCTTCCACACAGGAGGTATGGCGGGATCCGATATCACACAGGGTCTTCCCAGAGTAGAAGAAATATTTGAAGCCCGTAAGCCCAAGGGACTTGCTATTATTGCGGAGTTCGGCGGCAAGGTGGAGATAAAGGACACCAAGAAAAAGAGAGAGGTCGTGGTAACCAGTGAGGAGACCGGCGAGAGCAAGACATATCTCATTCCTTACGGATCCAGGATAAAGGTTCAGGACGGCTTTGTGGTGGAGGCCGGTGATGTTATAACCGAAGGCTCCATCAATCCTCACGATCTTCTTAAGATCAAGGGTCTGCGTGCTGTTCAGGACTATCTCCTTAAGGAGGTACAGAGGGTTTACAGATCCCAGGGTGTGGATATCAATGATAAACATATAGAGGTCATTGTTCACCAGATGTTAAAGAAGGTTGAGGTGGACGAGCCCGGAGATTCCGATCTGCTTCCCGGCACCAGGATGGATGCGATAGAGCTTGACGATATCAATGAGAAGCTTATAGCAGAGGGCAGGGAGCCGGCAACCGCTACCCAGATAATACTGGGTATCACGAAGGCTTCCCTGGCTACGGATTCCTTCCTTTCAGCCGCTTCCTTCCAGGAGACCACAAAGGTTCTTACGGAAGCAGCCATAAAGGGCAAGGTTGACCATCTGATCGGACCTAAGGAAAATGTTATTATCGGAAAGCTGATCCCTGCAGGAACAGGTATGAAGCATTACAGGAATATAGAGCTTTCCACCGATAACATGGAACCTGTGGAAGAAGATCCTGATTTGTATGAGGATGAACCGGATACTTTTGATGAGATTGATGAAGAAACTGACGAAGAAACAGCGGAAACAGTGGACGTTACTGATTAATGTTGCGCAAAACTGCATAAAACGGCTGTAAATACGGTTTTTTTCCTTGACATCCGTTATTCTATTAAGTAAAATGTTTTAGCGTGTCACGTTTGTGACACGCTAAAACTTTGTGTCGTTTTTTGAATGGAACGGCGAAAATACATTACAGAAAAGAGGTGAGACTTAAATGCCAACATTCAACCAGTTAGTTAAACAGGGCAGACAGTCTGCGGCAAAGAAATCAAAGTCCCCTGCATTGCAGAACGGCTTTAATTCCTTGCAGAAGAAGGCCACAGCAACACTCTCTCCCCAGAAGAGAGGCGTGTGCACAGCTGTTAAGACTGCCACTCCTAAAAAACCTAACTCGGCGCTGAGGAAGATCGCCCGTGTGCGTCTTTCAAACGGAATAGAAGTTACTTCCTATATTCCGGGTGAGGGACATAACCTTCAGGAGCACTCAGTTGTCCTTATAAGGGGCGGCCGTGTGAAGGATCTTCCGGGAACAAGGTACCATATCATCCGGGGAACCCTGGATACAGCAGGCGTTGCCAACAGAATGCAGGCCCGCAGCAAATATGGCGCCAAGAGACCGAAAGCACCAAAAGCGTAACAGTCAGGTAACAAGGTAATACGGTAATACAGTAGTGTTGGGATTTAAGTTATATATCTTAATACCGCACGAACAAGGGCAGGACCCTTGAGTACCGTTGGGTCGAATGACTCATAACCAGGAGGGAAGAAACGTGCCACGTAAAGGACATATTGTAAAAAGAGACGTGCTTGCAGATCCCGTATACAATAACAAGGTCGTTACAAAGCTCATCAATAACATCATGCTTGATGGAAAGAGGGGCATAGCGCAGAAGATCGTATACGGTGCATTTGCAAAAGTCGAAGAGAAGGCCGGAAAACCGGCATTGGAAGTATTTGAAGAGGCAATGAACAATATCATGCCCACGCTTGAAGTAAAGGCAAGGCGTATCGGAGGTGCCACATATCAGGTACCTATCGAAGTGCGTCCTGACAGACGTCAGGCTCTTGGCTTAAGATGGCTGACCATGTATTCCAGACAGAGGTCTGAGAAGACAATGATCGACAGGCTTGCAAATGAGATCCTGGATGCTTCCAATAACACAGGTTCAGCAGTAAAGCGTAAGGAAGACATGCACAAGATGGCAGACGCCAACAAGGCATTTGCTCACTATCGCTTCTGATCTGACAGATTTTTATTAGATGAATTAGGAGGTAAATTCCTTGAGTAACGATCCGGGAAGAGAGTATCCTCTTGAGAAAACCAGAAATATAGGTATCATGGCTCATATTGATGCAGGAAAGACCACTCTCACAGAGCGTATCCTGTATTATACCGGAGTCAACTATAAGATAGGTGAAACTCATGATGGTACGGCTACAATGGACTGGATGGCGCAGGAGCAGGAGAGAGGTATAACCATAACCTCAGCTGCTACCACGTGTCACTGGACTGTTGAAGAAAATGCAAAACCCAAACAGGGTGCGAGTGAACACAGGATCAATATAATAGATACGCCGGGCCACGTAGATTTTACGGTAGAGGTTGAAAGATCACTCCGTGTTCTGGATGGAGCTGTGGGCGTTTTCGCTGCAAAGAGCGGAGTTGAGCCCCAGTCAGAAAACGTTTGGCGTCAGGCGGAGGGCTTCCGAGTACCCAGAATGGCATTTGTTAATAAGATGGATGCCATGGGTGCGGATTATTATGGGACGGTTGAGCAGATAAGGAACAGGCTTGGTTCCAATGCAATAATGGTTACCATACCCATAGGCAAGGAAGAAAACTTCGTCGGTATTGTTGATCTGCTTGAAAATCAGGCATATTACTATGATGATGAACAGGGTAAGGAAGTCGAGATAAAGGAAGTTCCCGATGACATGAAGGATGACGTGGAGCTTTACCGCCAGGAGACCATCGAAAAGATATGTGAGCTGGACGACGGTCTTATGGAGCAGTATCTTGAAGACAATATCCCTTCCATCGATGAAATGAAAAAGGTTCTGCGCAAGGCCTGCATCAATAATGAGGCAGTTCCGGTATTTGCAGGATCAGCTTATAAGAACAAGGGCGTACAGAAGCTGCTTGACGGGGTTATAGAATATATGCCCTCTCCGGTGGATATTCCCGAGGCTGACGGAACAGATCTGAACGGAAATGAGGTGAAGATCGAATCCACAGATGACGGTCCTTTCGCAGCGCTGGCCTTTAAGATCATGGCGGATCCCTTCGTCGGGAAACTGGCGTACATCCGTGTATACAGAGGAAAGCTTAAGAGCGGTTCATATGTTCTCAATTCCTCAAAGGGAAAGAAAGAGCGTGTGGGACGTATCCTGCAGATGCATGCGAATAAGAGGAACGAGCTGGATACTGTTTATTCCGGTGATATTGCGGCGGCAGTAGGCTTTAAGCTTACGGTTACCGGTGATACCATCTGTGATGAGCAGCATCCCGTGATCCTTGAATCCATGGAATTCCCTGATCCCGTTATTGAGCTCGCCATCGAGCCCAAGACAAAGGCAGGACAGGATAAGCTGGGACAGGCTCTGATGAAGCTTGCCGAAGAAGATCCCACGTTCAAGGCTCATACCAATGAAGAGACAGGACAGACCATAATTGCAGGAATGGGTGAGCTCCATCTGGAGATCATCGTGGACAGGCTTCTTCGTGAGTTCAATGTGGAGGCCAATGTAGGTGCTCCCCAGGTTGCATATAAAGAGGCCATCACAAAGAAGGTGGATATCGAGTCCAAGTATGTCAAGCAGTCCGGTGGACGTGGACAGTACGGACATTGTAAGGTCATCTTCGAGCCTATGGATGTCAACGGAGACCATGAGTACGAGTTTGAAAACAAGGTTGTAGGCGGTGCAATACCGAAGGAATACATCCCTGCGGTGGATGAAGGTATTCAGGAAGCCATGAAGACCGGTGTTCTGGGCGGTTTCCCTGTTACCGGAATAAAGGCTACCTGCTACGACGGATCTTATCACGAAGTGGACTCATCCGAAATGGCATTCCATATCTCCGGATCCATGGCCTTAAAGGATGCTCTGCAAAAGGGTGATTCGGTATTACTGGAGCCCATAATGAAGGTTGAAGTGACAATGCCCGAGGATTACATGGGAGATGTTATCGGAGATCTGAATTCCCGCAGAGGCAGGGTAGAAGGCATGGAGGATATTCCCGGAGGAAAGATGGTCCGGGCGATGGTTCCCCTTTCCGAAATGTTCGGATATGCTACAGACCTGCGTTCCAGCACACAGGGACGAGGCAATTATTCAATGTTCTTTGACCACTATGAGCAGGTTCCGAAGAATGTAGCGGATAAAGTATTGACCACCAAATAAAGAAATACTTGAAAAATAAGACTTTTTGAATTATAATTAGAAACACTTGTTTGTTTCTTGATTGTAACGGGTAAGAGAAGCCCGTGCGAATTAAAGGAGGAAAGAAATGGGAAAAGCTAAATTTGAACGTACCAAACCCCATGTAAACATTGGTACAATCGGACACGTTGACCACGGTAAGACAACTCTCACAGCTGCTATCACAAAGACCCTTGCTGACAGGGTTGCAGGTAATGCGGCAGTTGATTTTGAGAACATCGATAAGGCACCTGAAGAGAGGGAGCGTGGTATCACCATCTCCACAGCACACGTTGAGTATGAGACAGAGGCTCGTCACTATGCACACGTTGACTGTCCGGGACATGCTGACTATGTAAAGAACATGATCACCGGTGCAGCCCAGATGGACGGCGCTATCCTCGTTGTTGCAGCTACCGACGGTGTTATGGCACAGACCAGGGAGCACGTTCTTCTTGCCCGTCAGGTTGGAGTTCCTTATCTTGTTGTATTCCTTAACAAGTGCGATATGGTTGACGATCCCGAGCTTATCGAGCTAGTTGAGATGGAGATCAGAGATCTTCTTAATGAATATGAATTCCCCGGCGATGACACACCTATCGTTCAGGGTTCCGCTCTTAAGGCTCTTGAAGATCCCAACAGCGAGTGGGGAGAGAAGATCATGGAGCTTATGAAGGCAGTAGACGAGTACATCCCTACACCCCAGCGTCCTACCGATAAGCCTTTCCTTATGCCTGTTGAGGACGTGTTCACCATCACCGGACGTGGAACTGTTGCTACCGGTAGAGTAGAGCGCGGTATCATCAAGCTCAATGAGGAAGTTGAAATCGTTGGTATCAGGGAAGAGGTTAAGAAGACAGTTGTTACCGGTATCGAGATGTTCCGTAAGCTTCTTGACCAGGGTGAAGCCGGAGATAACATCGGAGCACTTCTCCGCGGCGTTGACCGTAAGGAAATCGAGAGAGGACAGGTTATTGCCAAGCCCGGAAGTGTTACCTGCCACACCAATTTCACCGCTCAGGTATACGTACTGACCAAGGATGAAGGCGGACGTCACACACCTTTCTTCAGTGACTATCGTCCTCAGTTCTACTTCAGAACAACAGATGTTACCGGCGTTATCAAGCTTCCTGAAGGCGTTGAGATGTGCATGCCCGGCGATAACGTTGAGATGACCATCGAGCTCATCCACCCCATCGCTATGGAACAGGGACTTACTTTCGCTATCAGAGAAGGCGGACGTACAGTAGGATCAGGAAGAGTTGCTTCCATCATTAAGTAAGGCTGCTGAAATACAGTAAACATGAGGCTCCCGGAGATTTCTCCGGGAGCTTTATTACGTGGTTGAAAAACGGATTTAAGTGGTAGAGCTGCCCGATTTTTTGTCTTTTTTCAGGAAAACTATTGACAAGCAATAAGTAACGTGGTAGACTGTCTACCGTATTGATAATAGTGGGGTTAGTGCG
>CAMJPM010000047.1 GCA_946407725.1 uncultured Lachnospiraceae bacterium | reverse complement strand
GGGCTTAAAGGAGCAGGAGGGCTTAAAGGAGCAGCCGGGCATAAAAGAGCAGCCGGACATAAAAGAGCAGCCAGGCTTAAAGGAGCAGGCGGGCATAAAAGAGCAGCCGGACTTAAAAGAGCAGGAGGGCTTAAAGGAGCAGCAGGGCTTAAAGGAACAGCAGGCTTTAAAGGGACAGGAAGGCTTAAAAAGACCGGATAATGCAGGACAGAAAGCAGACGGTATTTCCGGACTTTTCCGGAAGGATGGGAATGTGGTCATTAAGCAGTCCTCAACAGACCTCACAGGCCGGGTGACCGATGACCTTCACACTCTTCTTGGAAAGGAGGGCGCAGGTAATCTTGCCAGGGCAATGAAGGACGCAGGCTTAAATCCTGCCCTGGCTTCAAAGGTGGCGGATGGCAGTCTTTCCGCGTCTGATACCCTCCTTCTTACAAAAACACTTCTCGATAAGGCTGTAAAGGACTATAATAGTGACCCGGAGGCCGCATCTTCAGAACTGGAAAAGGGCAGGGCATTACTTAAGAGTGATGAATATAAGTTCTTATTAAGGAACGGCATCACAAATGAATTCCTTATGAAGCCTGAGGAGGTTGCGGATAAGGAAAAGGTCAGGGAATACTATGAAAATGTGGTAAAAAACGCCGATAAGGCCCTGGAATTTTTAAATAACTCCGGCAGGGGACAGACCACCCTTGCCCAGGGGATGAATAACCTTAAAAACAACGTGGACTTCATGAACCAGCTGAACAATGTAATGACATATATGCAGCTGCCGCTTAAAATGAATGAAGAAAAGGCCCATGGCGACCTCTACGTTTATACAAATAAAAAGAATCTGGCAAAAAAGGACGGAAATGTGTCGGCCCTTCTCCATCTTGACATGCAGCATCTTGGAACCATGGACATCCATGTACAGATGACAAACGGGGAAAACGTAAAGACCCATTTTATCCTGCAGAAGGAGGAAATGCTGGATTTTATCGGACGGCATCTTCCAGAGCTGGATCAGGCGCTGTCAAAACGGGGATACAGGATGAGTTCCGATGTTTCCCTGAACAAAGAGGCCCGGGATGTGCCTGATATAATGTTTAACAGAGGCACCAATGAAAAGCTGATCCAGACCACCTCTTTTGATATAAGGGCATAAGTCTGATATAGATCTGAAAGGAGCGGCATAGACAAACAATGGCTGATAAGGTCAAAGAAAAAGTCAAGACAGCTGTGGCGATAGCCTATGATCCCGCCAATGTTGCGCCTGTCGTGGTGGCTTCCGGAAAGGGAGCCGTGGCAGAGAAGATCATTGAGACCGCAAAGGAAGCCGATGTGCCGGTGCATGAGGACAGTAAGCTGGCAGACACCCTTTCATCCCTGGAAATAGGGGACGCCATTCCCCCGGAATTATATGAGGTGGTGGCGGAGGTTCTGGTCTTTGTTGACAGAATGGATAAACTGAAGCAGAAGATGGATGCGTACAATGCAGGCAAGAGATGAGAACACCCGGCATCTTGGAAGCAGGGAAGAGGACAGGGCGGTATCTTTTCTGGAGAAACAGGGGTGTACAATAATAGAAAGAAATTTCAGCTGCAGGGCAGGTGAGATAGATATAATATATACCGACCACGAAGATACCATCTGTTTCGGAGAGGTCAAATTCAGGGAAAACACGGGCTGCGGACTGCCGGAAGAGGCGGTGGACAGCAGAAAACAGAAGAAAATATGCCGGGTTTCGGATCATTTCAGAATGAAGTACGGACTGGATGAATCCCAAAGCTACAGATTTGATGTGATATCCTTAACCCCGGAAAACATAAACTGGATCAGGAATGCCTTTGAATACAGGTAAAGGCGGCATGTGACTTAAGGAGCATTTTCATGATAAGCAAATATCTTGAAAACAGGATGCCTGCAGCACCCATCAAACTCATTGTCATGGACAACATAAAGGAGCTGGGGGAAGAGGTAAATAACTACCTGGTTTCCTTCAGGAAGGACAATAACCGTCCCTATCACAACAGCCCGGCCTTTGAGGGCTATGTGAGGGATAGCTATCTCGTGGATCACGGTACACCGCGGTTCGGTTCGGGAGAGGGAAAGGGGATCCTGATGGAGTCCATAAGGGGCGCCGACCTCTATATACTCTGTGACGTATTAAACAGGTCCATGACCTATTCCATGTACGGTTATGATAATATCTACTCACCCGATGACCACTATCAGGACTTAAAGCGGCTTATTGCTGCTGTTGCCGGAAAGTCCCACAGGCTTTCCGTGGTGATGCCATTTATGTATGAGAGCCGCCAGCACAAGAGAAATAACAGGGAATCCTTAGACTGCGCACTGATGCTCGATGAGCTGTCATCCATGGGAGTGGGAAGGCTTATCACCTTTGATGCCCACGATCCCTCCATACAGAATGCGGCACCCCTTATAGGATTTGACAATTTCACTCCATTTTACCAGTATATGAGGGCACTTCTTAAAAAAGTGGGGGATATGAAGATAGACAAGGAGCATCTGCTGATCATAAGTCCTGATGAAGGGGCTCTCCAGAGAGCCGTGTATTTTGCCGGAGTTATGGGGGTTGATACGGGGATGTTCTATAAAAGACGGGATTTCACAAGGGTTGTTGACGGGAAAAACCCCATTGTCGCCCATGAATTCCTGGGGGATAATGTGGAGGGCAAGGATGTCATTGTGGTTGACGACATGATCTCCTCCGGCGGGAGTATGATAGATACCGCTGTAAAGCTTAAGGAAATGAAGGCGAAGAGAGTGTTTATATGCTGCACCTTCGGCATCTTTACAGAGGGGTTGAAGCAGTTTGACGATGCATATGAAAACGGTATTTTTGACAAGCTTATTACCACCAATCTCACATACCGAATCCCGGAGCTCCTTACCCGGGAATGGTATGAGACGGCGGAAATGGGGAAATTCCTCGCTTCAATCATAGATTTCAGCAACCATGACGTTTCCATGGACAAGGTGCTCACCCCCACGGAAAAGATCAAGAAGATTCTTAAGGTCTATAATGAAACAAAAGGTATAATTGACTGATCATGAATTATTCAATAGGTATAGATATTGGCTCCACCACCGTAAAGGCGGCGGTGCTGGATGAAAATGAAAAGCTGGTTTTTTCTGATTACAGAAGACATTTTGCGGATATAAGGGAAACCCTTAAAGGGCTTTTGGAGGATGCATTTAAGGAGATAGGGGACTGTGATCTCTCTCCGGTCATCACCGGTTCCGGGGGACTGGGACTGGCATCTGTAATCGATGTGCCCTTTACCCAGGAAGTGGTGGCGGTGGCCACAGCCTTAAAAAAGCACAACCCCAAAACCGACGTGGCTGTAGAGCTTGGCGGGGAAGATGCCAAGATAATCTATTTTGAAGACGGCAATGTGGAAGAGAGGATGAATGGAGCCTGTGCCGGAGGTACAGGGGCATTTATCGACCAGATGGCAGCCCTCCTTAAAACAGACGCCGAGGGGTTAAATGAGCTGGCAAAGGAATACGAATCCCTTTATACCATTGCGGCGAGATGCGGTGTTTTCGCAAAGACCGACATCCAGCCTCTTATCAATGACGGGGCAAAAAAGGAGGATCTGGCGGCTTCCATTTTTCAGGCCGTGGTGAACCAGACCATATCGGGACTTGCCTGCGGAAAACCTATCCGGGGACATGTGGCCTTTCTGGGCGGCCCCCTGCACTTTCTTACGGAGCTGAAGAAGGCCTTTATCAGAACCCTGCAGCTGGACGATGAGCATGTCATCGATCCGGATCTGAGCCATCTATATGCGGCCATCGGATCCGCCATGAACCACGGGGAGAAAACCGTCCTCTTAAGTGCCCTTATCGACAGGCTGAAGGGAAAGATAAAGATAGAGACGGAAGTTCCCAGGATGGAGCCTCTCTTTAAGAATGAGGAGGAGTACAGGGAATTTGAAAAGCGTCACTCTAAAGCAAGGGTTGAAAAACAGGACCTTTCCTCATACAGGGGAGATGCCTTTCTTGGCATAGACGCCGGAAGCACCACCACAAAGACCGCGCTTATCAGTGAAGACGGAAAGCTTCTCTATTCATTCTATTCAAACAACAACGCTTCACCTCTTAAGACCGCCATCCGCTCCATAAAGGAGATATATGAGCTTAAACCCAGGGACGTGCGCATTGTGGGCGCATGCTCCACGGGATACGGCGAAGCCCTGATGCAGTCGGCATTCAAGCTGGATTACGGGGAGGTGGAAACGGTTTCCCATTATTATGCCGCTTCCTTCTTTGATCCGGAGGTGGACTGCATCCTGGATATCGGCGGCCAGGATATGAAATGCATAAAGATAAAGAAGAAATGCGTGGATTCGGTGCTCTTGAACGAAGCGTGCTCCAGCGGCTGCGGATCCTTTATCGAAAATTTCGCAAATTCCCTGTCCTATGATGTGGAGGCATTTGCAAAAGAGGCGATATTTGCGTCAAGACCCATTGACCTGGGTACCAGATGTACGGTTTTCATGAATTCCAGGGTAAAACAGGCACAGAAGGAAGGAGCGCCGGTTTCGGATATTTCCGCAGGTCTCGCCTATTCTGTAATAAAGAATGCACTGTTTAAGGTTATCAAGGTTTCGGATGCTTCGGAGCTTGGAAAACGCATAGTTGTCCAGGGCGGAACTTTCTATAATAATGCTGTGCTCCGGGCTCTGGAGAAGATCGCCGGCTGTGAGGCTGTCCGGCCGGATATCGCAGGGATCATGGGAGCTTTCGGAGCAGCTCTTATTGCCAGGGAGCGCCATGAAAAGGGTAAGGATTCCACCATGCTCTCCATCGGGGAGATAAAAAATCTGGAGTTTACCACCTCCACCGCAAAGTGCCAGGGCTGCAACAATCATTGCCGCCTGACAGTCAACCACTTTACCGGCGGGCGCACCTTCATCACCGGAAACCGCTGTGAAAAGGGGATAGGCAAGGCAAAAGCCCATAAGGACATTCCCAACCTCTTTGAATACAAATACAAGCGGATATTTGACTATACACCGCTTCCTGCGGATGAGGCGGACAGAGGGGTTATCGGGATTCCCAGAGTCCTTAATATGTATGAAAACTACCCCTTCTGGTTTACTTTCTTTAATGAGCTGAAATTCCGGGTGATTTTATCTCCCGCATCCAGTCATGACATATATTCCCTGGGGATAGAATCCATTCCCTCAGAATCGGAGTGTTATCCTGCGAAGCTGGCTCACGGGCATATTGAATGGCTTATTAAAAACAGGATAAAAAGGATTTTTTATCCTTCCCTGTTCTACGAGAGAAATGAGTTTCCGGAGGCGGGAAACCACTATAACTGTCCGATTGTTACCAGTTACCCCGAAAACATCAAGAATAATGTGGAGGAGATAGCTGACGGAAATGTGGAATTTATCAATCCGTTTATTTCCTTTACCTCGCCTGATGATATCTATCCCAGGCTTATAGAAGCCTTTCCGGATATAGATCCCGGAGAGATAATAAATGCTGTCTTTAAGGCCTGGAAGGAACAGGAAAATGAGAGAAGGGATATCATGCGCCGGGGAGAAGAGACCCTGCGCTACATGGATGAGCACAATATCCGGGGCGTGGTACTGGCAGGGCGTCCCTATCACACCGATCCCGAGATAAACCACGGCATCCCGGAGCTTATCACACAGTATGACGTGGCAGTATTAACGGAGGATTCCATATCACATTTAAAGAAGGTGGACAGGGAGATCCGGGTAATGGACCAGTGGATGTACCACTCCAGACTCTATGCTGCGGCAGAGGTCTGCAAGACCCGCGATAATCTGGATCTTATACAGCTCAATTCCTTTGGCTGCGGCCTTGACGCGGTTACTACGGACCAGGTGGCGGAGATATTAAACGGCTCCGGAAAGATATATACCTGTTTAAAAATAGATGAGGTAAACAATCTGGGAGCAGCGAAGATCAGGATACGTTCCCTTCTGGCGGCCTTAAGGGTCAAGGAGAACATCCAGGGAGAGAGGGAGATAAATTCATCCAGATTTGAAAGGGTGCAATATACCGGGGAAATGCAGAAATCCGGGTATACCATACTCTGTCCCCAGATGTCGCCGATACATTTTGATATACTGGAGAGCGCCATAAAGAGCGCCGGTTATAATCTGGAGATAATTAATAATGATGACAGGAAGGCAGTGGATTTCGGTCTCAAATATGTCAATAATGATGCCTGTTATCCGTCCCTTATCGTCATCGGGCAGATTATGCAGGCCCTGGACAGCGGAAAATACGACTTAAACCGCACCGCCGTGATAATGTCCCAGACCGGAGGGGGCTGCAGGGCCACAAATTATATAGGCTTCATCCGGCGCGCCCTGGAAAAGGCGGACCTGGGCCATATTCCGGTAATCTCCTTAAATCTGTCGGGACTGGAGAGCAATCCGGGCTTTAAGCTTACCCCGGATCTCCTGATGAAGGCCCTCTATGCCGTAATATTCGGGGACATCTTTTTACGCTGCACCTTAAGGATGCGCCCCTATGAAGAAAAAAAGGGTATAACTGACGAGCTTCACAAAAAGTGGCTTAAGATATGCAGGGATTTTGTATCCGAAAAGCGTCCCTCCATATTTAAGTTCAATTCCCTGTGTAAAAGGATGATCGCGGAATTTGATGCCATTCCCTTAAAAGAGGGGTTAAAGAAGCCCAGAGTCGGGATTGTGGGAGAGATCCTCGTGAAGTTTTCTCCTGCGGCAAATAACCACCTTTCAGAACTCCTTGAAAAAGAGGGGGCGGAGGCCGTTGTTCCCGATCTTATGGACTTTTTCCTCTATTGCTTTTATAATCAGATCTATAAGGCCGATAAGCTTGGGACTTCAAGGAAAACTGCCCTGAAAGCAAGGCTTGGAATAACCGGGATAGAATTCTTAAGACGCGCGGCAACTGGTGCTTTCAGGAGATCAAAGCATTTTAATGCTCCGCAGCATATAGACAATATTGCGAAGAATGCCTCTTCAATAGTATCCATCGGAAACCAGACAGGAGAAGGATGGTTTTTGACCGGTGAGATGCTGGAACTCATAAATGACGGGGTAAATAATATTGTATGCACCCAGCCTTTCGGCTGTCTTCCCAACCATGTGGTGGGCAAGGGTGTAATAAAGGCCATCAGGAAAGCGCATCCCCTTTCCAATATCGTAGCCATTGACTACGATCCCGGCGCTTCCGAGGTCAACCAGCTGAACCGTATAAAACTCATGCTCTCCACTGCCAAGGCCAATCTTAAAAAGGAGAGGGAAAAGGAGAAGGAGCAGGAGCAGGAGCAGGAGCAGGAAATGGCTCTCTCCGCGATGGATCAGAATGAGTTTCATGACGATTACGACTCGGAGTACGGTACATAAAAAAAACGGAGGGTACTATGGCGGTTAAGAGAGAAGAGACCATAAAGGATCTGTTTAAGTCCTTTACCGGACAGGAGTATAAAAACGGGGTTAAGCCGGGAGAAGGCTATTTTGACGGCAATACAGGGATTCTTAAGGCTTCCGACGGTAAGGAGTACAGAAATGATGAGATAGAGGAATCCGAGAAGTATTTTGAGGAACGGTGCAGAAGTCTCTACAAAAAGCCGGGCAGGAAAAAGGAAAGCGTCTATGCCGCCATTGCCTATGAGGCCATAAAGATCATGAAGGGGCGCTACGGCTCAGGCTTCTGGAACCCGGGAGAAAACGGATCCTTTGGCAAATAATGGTGAAATGTCCAGTGCAAAATATACCGGTGGCATGTTTTGAATGCCGTTCAGGCACAATGAGCGTGCCTGTCATCGGTTTTCACGGGCACGTATCCTCTGCAGCAATCAGAACAAACGTTTGATTTTTTTGCAAATTTATAGTAAAATCGGGGTGTTCTATGAACATCCCTTTTTCACTTAAAAGGGGATCTTATGATTTAGCAGATAAGGTTTTTGCCGGTCTGCCGTGATACGTATGCTTTGCGGGCTTATGCCTGCGGAAAGGAACAGTACATGACAGGAAATACTCTTACGGATAAACAGCGCGAAATACTTGAATTCATTAAGGAATCTGTTCTTGACAAGGGCTTTCCGCCTTCAGTCAGGGAAATATGTGACGCTGTACACCTGAAATCCACTTCTTCAGTACACTCACAGCTGGAGTCACTGGAGAAAAAGGGCTACATCCGCAGGGATCCCACCAAACCCAGAACCATCGAGATCCTGGACGATTCCTTTAATCCCGTGAGACGGGAGATGACAAATATCCCGGTGGTGGGACAGGTAGCAGCCGGAGCGCCGCTGCTCGCTGAACAGAATATCGAGAGTTATTTCCCCGTTCCCGTGGATATGCTTCCCCGGGGAATGGGATCAAAGGAGGCTTTCGTATTAAAGGTAAAGGGCGAGAGTATGATAAACGCCGGTATCATGGACGGTGATCTGATCTTTGTAAAGATGGTGAATTCCGCCAGGAACGGGGATACGGTGGTGGCTCTTATAGACGACAGCGCCACGGTAAAGACTTTTTATAAAGAAAACGGACATATCCGTCTCCAGCCGGAGAACGATAACATGGAACCGATTATCGTGAAGGACTGCCGGATCCTGGGAACGGTTTTCGGGGTTTTCCGTCTGTACAGATAATGATTGTTAGAGGAACGATCCCAATTAAGCCTTCTCCATTTGGAAAGATGGCCCGAAGGGCCGGATGAGGGGTGACCGGCCTAACTTAACGATGATTTAAGATATGTGGTACAATAGAGGAAGTTTTATAAGCTCCTTAAGGAAACGAGGAAAACGATTTGAATAACTGGCTTTACAAACTGGAAAAGAAATTCGGGAGATATGCGGTGCCAAACCTTACGGTATTCGTGATATTCACCTATATAATAGGGTATCTCATGTCCTTTATGGGCCTCATCCCTTTGGTGGGATTAAATCCACATCTCGTTATGAAGGGACAGATATGGAGGGTGTTTACATGGATACTTATGCCGCCCTCCGCATTTTCCATATTTACCGTCATCATGCTGTTTTTCTATTTTCAGATAGGCCGCTCCCTGGAGGTTACCTGGGGGGATTTCCGGTATAATGTATATCTGCTGATGGGATTTATTTTTACACTGGTGGGGGCTTTTGTCATATATTTCCTTGGGATCAGGCTTTTTGATTATTCGGCGGAAAGTTACGGCTACAGCCTTTCCACCTGGGTTTCCACCTATTATGTGAATATGTCCCTGTTCTTTGCCTTTGCGGCCAGTTATCCGGATATGCAGATCATGCTGTATTTCTTTATCCCATTGAAGATCAAATATCTGGCCATTCTCGACGGAGTATTGATACTCTGGCAGTTTATACAGAGCCCCTGGTACGGCAGGGGTATTATACTGGTGTCACTGTTAAACTTCCTGATATTCTATTTAAGCACAAAAAATATTTCCCGGTTTTCACCGCATGAAATGCACCGGAGAAACAGCTTCAGGAGGGCTGTGGATCCGGACATGAGGAGCCGCTTCCACACTGTAAACGGAGGAAAGAGCGGCGCCATAGCAAAGCATAAATGCGCGGTCTGCGGCAGGACGGAGCTTTCCAACCCGGAGCTGGAATTCCGTTTCTGTTCAAGATGCAGCGGAAATTATGAATACTGTAATGAACATATAGGCAATCATCAGCATGTGTAGTTCCAGTACAACGTTCTGACCCGGAATAATTAAAGAGCCGGTAACTGTTCAGAACAGATACAGGAGTAGTTTGAAAGGAGAAAAAGCAATATGAGAAGAAAGAAACTGATGGCACTGTTCCTTGCGGCATCCCTGGTTTTATCGGGAAATACCGTGTCCTTTGGAGCAGAGGTAAAGGGAATTGAAGATGAATACGTGAAAGAGGACGGTTCCTTTGACGTAGTCAGGTGGGATATGGACCATCTGGTTGAAAAGGATGATACTGCCAGTGTGTTTAAGGATGCCGACAATACGAAATTTGAAAAATTTGAAAATGGAGTGCTGTATGTAGGCGGTACCGGAACATTTGGGGAAAATCTCAAAAGTGATGATATGTGGGAATTTATCGACTACGAGAATGAGGCACTGAAAAAAATCTCCTTTGGCACCGGCATCACACATATCCAGGGTAAGTTCTTAAATATGGATTCAAATGATTACGGAACCAAGGAGGATTATCCCAATCTGAAGGAAATAGAGTTCCAGCAGGGACATAAGCTGGACGAAATCGGGAGAAGCGCTTTTAAGATGTGTTCCGGTCCACAGATACTGAATGTTATGCCCGGGGAGAAAAGCAACAAGGAACAGGGTTTTGAAATAAGTCACTATGCTTTTATGTCCTGCAATAATCTCAGCAATGTCACATTAAATAATGTGTGGCATCTTGGTAACAGATGTTTTGCAAAGGATACAAAGATCACGTCATTGGATCTCGGGTATCTGCACCATATGAGGGGAGATGCCCTTGAGGGCTGCACCGGTCTTTCTGAGATCAGGTTTGACAGCGATAACCCATATTTTGAGACAGGTGAGGATGGCTTCGTATATAAGAAGTACTGCCCCTATTACGTTGAACAACAGGGGCTCTATAATATCGAGGTTCCGGCCCTTATGTATGGTACATATACAAAGGTGGGTGAGGAGTTAAAGCCCCGGAAGGGTACAAAGACCATTGCCTATGGAGCCCTGGCTTCCAATAAGAACATAAAGACTGCAAAGCTTATCACCGGGGTTAAGCAGGTTCAGGCCAGAGCCTTCTATAACTGCACTAATATGGAGAAGCTCTATATTTCAAAGAGTGTTAAGCATATAGGAAATGAGGCCTTCAGCAAGCTTACCACCGATACAAATGTGCTGGATAGGATTGAAGATGCCACACCGGACGATTATGAAAAGCATCCCTATCAGACCAAAACAGACGAAGACGGGGATAAAGAACCGGATGAGAGGATACAGACCGGAAATGTAAAGGAGATCTTCTACAGCGGAAGCGAGGAAGACTGGAAAGCCATTATCTATGATAAATATGACGATTCTATGAAGAAGGCCACGGAGAGCGGCAAGGTGGCGGATAACCTTGCGGAAGTTGGGCTGTCTTCAAATGTGATCATCCATTACAACTATTTTGATGAGGATCTTGTAGCGCCGGATGCAGTTAAGAAGGGGGGCAAGATATCCACCTCCTGCTGTGCGATTCTTGCAAAATCCTCAAAAATTGGCTTTGATACCTCATTCCTGGGATTTACACCCACCGACTATACCATAAAACCCATAGGCGGGGCTCCGGAAAACGGGTTGAAGATCAATAAGAAGAAATGGCTGCTGAAGGCCAAAAATGTTTCCGGCACCTATGACCTGACGCTTTCTGCAGGCTCTTCCTCCATGACCATAAGGATCTACGTGGAAAAGCCGGTTATGAAAAAGCTCACCATTAAGGACGCCTCGGAAGAGATAAGTATTACAAAGATGCTTACGGGACTTACCTATCTGGAGCCGGAAAAATATGAATCCAGGAAACCGTCGGTAGCAGAGATCTCCGAGACCGGAATCATAAAGGTTAAAGGCAATGGCTCCACAAAGATTACGGTTACTGTCTGCGGTAAGAAATTCAAGGCAAACCTTAAAGTGAAGGCTAAGTAAGCCAAGACTGAATTACCGGCAGAAGCTTATTTCAGGGATACCGGACAATGGATGAAAAACAGTATAAAGATGCGCTGGAGAGGGCTGTGCGCCTTGCCCATGAGGGCAGGAACACTCTGACGGAGGAGGAGTACGGGAAGATATTTTCGCCCCTTTCAATGACAGATGAACAGCACAGCCTTACCCGCAGATATTTTGAAGAACTGCATATAAAGATTGGTGAAAGGGCAGAGGTGGAAAAGGATGACGATCTGCCCTTAACCGCTGAAGACGGGAATTACCTTTCCTTTTATCTTGAAAGCCTTAATTCCCTTAAATCCTATTCCCCCGAGGAGAGGCTTGACCTCTATAAAAGGGCTCTTTCCGATGAGTTTGAGGATATTAAGGGGGAGCTTATAAACGCACATCTTAAGGATGTGGTGGATATCGCAAAGCTCTATGTTTATCACGGCATGAGACTTGAGGACCTTATCGGGGAGGGAAATATCGGCCTTATGATGGCTGTGGATCTTCTTGGAACCCTGGAAAGGGCGGAGGAGGCGGAGGGCTTTATCGGAAAGACCATAATGGACGCCATGGATGCCGCAATTAAAAACGACAGGGACTTAAAGGATGAGCTGGACAGGATGCTTGAGAGGGTGAATAAGATTACGCTCCTCTCCCGGGAGCTTTCGGAGGATATGAGAAGGGATCTCACGTTAGAAGAGATCGCCGAAAATTCCGAATACTCCTTTGATGAAGTAAATGAAGCATTCCAGTTTACCGGGGGAAAGATACCGGGTATCAAAAGATAACGGCAATATAGTTACAAATGGGTCAACGCCGATTTAGATGGCGGAGGATGTTGAAACAGGAAAGGAGCGGCATCGACAATAAATGTCAGAAACAAATAACCGCATTATTCCGGAGAACGCCGGACTGGTCCTGGAGGGTGGCGGCTCCAGAGGTGTATTTACAGCTGGGATTCTGGACTATTTTATGGAGAAGGGGCTCTATTTCCCCTATGTTGTCGGGGTTTCCGCGGGGGCATGCAATGCCGTTGATTACAGGGCGGAGCAGCCGGGACGGACAAAAGATACCTTTATCATAAGGGATAAGGCTTTAAAACCCATCGATCCCATGAATATCATAAAGATCGGCCATATCTACGATATGGAGAAGGTTTTTTATGACTATCCCCATGAATATTTTCCCTTTGATTTTGAGACATACAGAAAATCAAAAATGAAGGTGGAAATGGTGGTCAGTGATATAGACAGCGGAAGGGCTGAATATCTTTCGGAGGATAAGGATGATGACAGGATGTTAAATATCTGCCGGGCTTCCTCCACACTGCCTCTTCTGGCGCCTCCGGTGATAATAGACGGCAGGAGATACATGGACGGCGGGCTTACGGATTCCATTCCCTACGGAAGAAGCATTAAGCTTGGCTATAAAAAGCATGTGGTTATCCTGACCCAGAACCCCGGATACAGGAAATCCCTTAATTCCGGCAGTGATGTGATGATAAAGGCCGCGTATATGAATGAGCCGGTGGTTAAAAAGGTCTGCTTAAGACGGCCCAAGGTATATAACCGCCAGCTTGACATACTGGAGAGGCTGGAGAGAGAGGGCAGGGTTTACGTTATCCGGCCCACAGAGAAGACGGTAAAGAGGCTGGAGAATGATGATACGGAGCTGGAAAGATTTTATCAGCACGGCTACAACACGGCAGTTGAATTATTTGATGAAATAATGGATTATCTGGAACTGTTCAGAACAGTCACTTGCGGAACCGCAAGTGACGTCTGAAAACTAGGGCATTTCGGCATTCGGCCCATCGCTTTAAAAGCGATTTATAATGGCCGAATGCGGCGTATCTATTCAGAAACCGCTGGGTTCTGAATAGATACGATTATCTTAACAGCTGAGTGATAATTGAGACAGATTTTTGCGGCAATCCGCCGAAGAAAACACTGTCTTTATACATAAGGAGGTAAACGGTCAATATGGAATTTGATAAGATTAAGGACAGCTACGAGCTTCTTGAAAACAGGGATATTCCGGATCTTCACTCCAGAGGTTTCAGGTTAAAGCATAAAAAATCCGGGGCCAGGTTTATGCTCCTTGAAAATGATGATAAAAACAAGGTATTTTATATCGGCTTCAGGACGCCCCCGGGGGATCTCTCCGGAACACCTCATATAATGGAGCATTCGGTTCTCTGCGGATCAAAGAAATTCCCGGTAAAGGATCCTTTTATCGAGCTTGTCAAGGGAAGCTTAAATACATTCCTTAATGCCATGACCTACCCGGATAAGACCGTATATCCCGTTGCCAGCACCAATGAGCAGGATTTCCGCAATCTGGTGGATGTCTACATGGATGCGGTGCTGCACCCCAATATCCATGAAAAGGAAGAAATATTCAAGCAGGAGGGCTGGCACTACGAGCTTTCGGATCCGGATGAACCCATTATATATAACGGCGTGGTCTATAATGAGATGAAGGGCGCCTATTCCTCACCGGATGATGTTCTGTCCAGGGAGATAAACATGTCCCTCTTCCCGGATACCCAGTACGGCCTTGAATCCGGAGGAGACCCGGAGTTTATCCCGGACCTTACCTATGAAAAGTTTAAGGAGCTCCACAGGAAGTATTATCATCCTTCAAACTCCTATATCTATCTGTACGGCAACCTTGATATGGCGGAAATGCTCATGTTCCTTGATAAAGAGTATCTTTCCGGATACGAAAAGGCTGATATTGACAGTGAAATCCTGAAGCAGGAGCCCTTTAAGGAGCAGCGCTATGTGGAAAAGAGCTACTCCATTACAGAGGATGAGAAAACAGAGGAGAACACCTATCTTTCGGAAAACTTCGTTATCGGGGACAATCTGGATCCCGAGATCTATATAGCCTTCCAGATACTGGAATATGCCCTGCTGGATGTGCCGGGAGCACCGCTCATGCAGGCACTCCTTGATAAGGGTATCGGTCATGACGTGGACGGCAGCTATGACAACGGCCTTTATCAGCCTGTTTTTTCCATAACCGTTAAGAATTCGGAGCTCTCAAAGAAACAGGAATTCCTTGATACCGTTAAGGAAGTACTTGAAAAACAGGTTAAAGAGGGAATTGACAGGAAAGCTCTGCTTGCTGCAATCAATTTCTTTGAATTCAGGTACAGGGAGGCGGATTTCGGTTCAAACCCCAAGGGCCTGATATACGGTCTCCAGAGCCTGGACAGCTGGCTTTATGATGAAGACCGGCCCTTTATCCATATTGAATCCAATAAGATATATGAAAAACTGAGAAATGAGGTGGAAAGCGGATATTTTGAGGAACTGATCAAAAAGTATCTCCTGGAAAACAGCTTTTCATCTGTTGTGGTTCTGAAACCTGAAAGGGGGCTTACTGCAAAGCGTGACCAGAAGGCCGCAGAAAAGCTTCAGAAATACAAGGAAAGCTTAAGTGATGAGGAAATCGAAGCGCTGATAAATGACACCAGGGCCCTTAAAGCTTACCAGGATGAGCCCAGTTCAGAGGAAGAGCTTCTCACCATCCCCATTTTAAAGATCTCCGATATAGATAAAAAGGCGGAGCCCCTGAAGAATGAGCTTATTACTGACGGAGACATCAGATATCTGTACCATGATGTTTTCACAAACGGGATAACCTATCTTTCCGTATCCCTTAATCTGGATAAGGTGGGAGAGGAAATGCTGCCCTACGCCTCCTTATTCAAATCCCTGCTCTGTCAGGTTAATACGGAAAAGTATTCCTACTCTGATCTTAATAACGAGATCAACTTAAACAGCGGAGGCATTGATTTTTCCATATCAGTGCTCCGGAACGTAACTGACAGGGATAAATTCCTGAAATACCTGGAGATACAGGGACGTTTTCTTGAGAACAGGACGGAATTTGCTTTTGAAATAGTGCCGGAGATCCTCTTTAAGAGTGATTTTGGCGACAGGAAGAGGATAAAGGAGGTCATCTCCATGATAGTGAGCCGCATGGCTGACAAGATGACCGCCTCAGGCCATTTAACGGCTGCCATGAGGGCGGCCTCCGGTTTCTCCGCCGCAGACAGCTATATGGAAAAGATAAACGGTGTTACCTTCTATGATTTCATAAAGGACTTAAATGACGATTTTGACAACCGCTTTGAAGAACTGAAGGCGAAGCTTGAAGAGGTGCGCTCCCTGATACTCCGGAGGGAAAACCTGTTCATTGATGTTACCGGAAGCAGGGACAGTCTGAAAAAGGTTATGGAAAAGGGCAGAACGTTTGCCGGTCTCCTGGAAAAGGAGAGCATTGAAGACGCTCCGGCAGTATTTTCTCCCGCTAAGAAATCCGAGGGAATACGTACCGCTTCCCAGGTTCAGTATGTGGCGGAGGCCGGAAATTCCGCGGATGCGGGGCTGAAATACACCGGCGCCTTAAGGGTATTAAAGGTTATAATGGGCTACGACTATCTCTGGAACAACGTAAGGGTTAAGGGCGGCGCTTACGGATGTATGAGCAGTTTTTCCAGGACCGGAGAGTGTTACATGGTATCCTACAGGGATCCCAACATGAAGGAAACCCTTGATATTTTCAACAGCGCAGCCGAATATGTTAGGAATTTTGATGTTTCAGAGCGTGACATGACCAAGTTCATCATCGGTACAGTAGCTGCTCTGGATATGCCCCTTACACCCAAGGCAGAGGGAAGACGCAGCAGGGCGGCTTTCCTTTCAGATCTGAAATTTGAGGATATTCAGAGGGAAAGGGATGAGGTTTTATCCTGTAATCAGGAAAAGATACGGGAAACCGCACCGTTTCTTGAGTGTATAAAGGACTCTGGATATGTCTGCATCCTGGGCTCTGAAGAAAAGATAAATGACAACAGGGACATTTTCACTGAAATAAGAACTTTGAAGTAACTGTTCAGAACAGCCCGAAGCACTTGCTGCTGAATAAGACAACTGAACTAAGATATGGAAGAGAATAAAAGAGCCGGTTTTGTGGCCATTATAGGCAGACCGAATGTGGGAAAATCCACGTTGATGAACCATATCATCGGAATGAAGCTTGCCATTATTTCAAAAAGGCCGCAGACCACCAGAAAAAAAATGATGACGGTCTATACCGAAGAACGGGGACAGCTTGTATTTCTGGATACACCGGGAATACATAAGGCAAAGAACCGTCTCGGGGAGTATATGGACAGGGCTGCCGTGAATACCATCGGTGACGCTGACTGCGTCCTGTGGCTCATTGAGCCCTCGCCCCATATAGGAGAGGGGGAGAAGGCCATTGCGGAAATTCTTGAAAAGGCCAATGTTCCCGTGATCCTTGTGATCAATAAGACCGATACCGTAAAGGATAAGGAAATAGCTCCTGTCATAGAAGCTTACAGGGGTATTCTAAATTTTGAACATATTATTCCAATTTCCGCAAAGCACTCTATCGGAAAGGATGAGCTTCTGGAAGCGGTCTTTTCCCTT
Source organism: uncultured Lachnospiraceae bacterium (assembly GCA_946407725.1). Classification (GTDB taxonomy): domain Bacteria; phylum Bacillota; class Clostridia; order Lachnospirales; family Lachnospiraceae; genus NK4A144. The sequence continues at coordinate 6,164 of CAMJPM010000047.1, read as the reverse complement.
ATGCCCTACGGAGATCCCTTTTATGATGAAGACACCCTGACGGATGAAACCGAGAGGAATATAATCTGCGAGCTGATCCGTGAACAGCTCTTACGCAATCTTTCCGAGGAGGTGCCCCACGGTACCGCTGTTTCCATAGAGAGTATGAAGGAGAAAAAGAGCGGCTGGATCATAGATGCCAATATTTTCTGTGAAAGGAAGAGCCATAAGGGCATTATTATCGGGAAAGAGGGAGCTACCCTTAAGAAGATCGGCACCGCAGCCAGGATAGAGGCAGAAAAGCTTCTTGATAAAAAGGTGACGCTGCGTCTCTGGGTAAAGGTAAAAAAAGACTGGAGGAACGACGAGAAGAGCATCAGGGCTTTCGGATACAGGGAATAATGGACATATTGGAATTACATGGAATTGTCTTAAAATCCGCTGACCATGCGGAGTTTGACAGACGTCTCACCATTCTTACAGCAGAAAGAGGAAAGATCACGGCTTTCTCAAGGGCGGTCAAACGCCCGGGAAACCGGATGATGGCTGCCACGGAGCCCTTTGCCTTTGGATCCTTTTTTTTTACGGAGGGGCGTAGTGCCTATAACCTTAAGGATGTTGAGATAGACAATTACTTTGAGGGTCTGAGGCTTGATCTCGATGCCTTTTATCTGGGATCCTATTTTCTGGAATTCGCTGACTATTATTCCAGGGAAAATATTGAGGACAGGCCCCTGCTTTCCCTGATCTATACTTCACTTCTGGCTCTTATCAGGGACGATTTTGACAATGGTTTTGTGAGAAGCGTTTTTGAGATAAAGATCATATCAATAGAAGGAGAGCTGCCTGATATTGCAGATGACAGCCGTTTTCTTCCCGGCACGCTCCATGCTCTTAAGCACATAATATCCAGCACCCCGAACAACCTTTACACTTTTAAGGTGAGTGATGAAGTCAAAAGGGAGCTTTTCAGCATTTCGGGAAATATCGTAAACAGATATGTAAAGCATGATTTTTCGTCACTTAAGATCATGAGGGAGCTGACAGGGTAGGATAAAAGGTCTTTTGACAGACGTTGAATTATAAATTTTTGACAGAAACCCTGTTTTTGATATATGATATATTTTTGATTTACTGTAATTCTGACAGGAGTTAGTTTAATGGCTAAAAAGAGAAGAGCCGTGCGCCAGAGCAAGAGAAAGAAAGCAAGGCGCAGAAAAGCATATATAGCAAGGCTGATGACCTTTGTGCTGGCCATCGCTGCCCTTGCAGCCATAGTATTCCTGACTGTAAAACTTGTCGGCGTAGTGAAGGAATCTATTCATGAGGTCGCTGAGGGGGACAAGACTGATGAAGAGGCAGAAGAATCCTCAGCCAGCAATATCATCGCCATCAATAAGGACGGTTCCCTGACGGAAACCAGTGTGGAAGATTTTGATACTGCCGAGTACGACGCCGATGCCCTGAAGGAAATGGTCAACGAGACCATAGAGGAGTACAACGGAAGCGGAGAGGAGAAGATCAGTCTTCGATCTCTGGAGGTTAAGGATGGAATCGCCAGGGCTGTGATCTATTATGCTTCGGCGAAGGATTATGCCGACTATAATGAAAAGACCTTAAAGATCGGAAATGTTTCAAATCTGGATATTACAGGGGTCACTCTTGCAGACGATAAAAACACTGTCCTTACAAAGGATTCGGTTACAAAGGTAAAGGGCAGCTATGTGCTGCTTAACGATGAAACTACTGTGGCAGTGCCCAAGGAAGTGGAGTACGTATCCAGAAATGTCAAAAAGACCGGAAAAAAGACTGCCGAGGTCAAAAAGGCCGGTATAGACAGTGTGATCATCTATAAATGATTTCCAGAAAGGAGTAAAAATTTATTATGGAAAAAACAATGGACAAGATCGTTAATGTCTGCAAGGGCAGGGGTTTTATCTACCCCGGATCCGAGATATACGGAGGCCTTGCCAATACCTGGGATTACGGAAACCTTGGTGTTGAGCTTAAAAACAACATAAAGAAGGCATGGTGGAAGAGATTCGTGTCAGGAAATAAGCTGAATGTTGGCGTTGACTGCGCGATCCTTATGAATACCCAGACCTATGTGGCGTCAGGTCATATCAAGAGCTTTTCTGATCCCCTTGTAGACTGCCGCGAATGTAAGGAGCGCTTCAGGGCAGATAAGCTTATTGAGGACTGGACAAAGGAGAATAATGTTACTTTAGATTCCTCAGTGGACGGCTGGACTAATGACGAGATGATGGATTATATCAAAAAGAACTCCATTCCCTGTCCAACCTGCGGAAAGCACGATTTCACCGATATCAGGCAGTTTAACCTTATGTTTAAGACCTTTCAGGGAGTTACCGAGGATGCAAAGAATACAGTTTACCTCCGGCCCGAGACTGCCCAGGGAATCTTTGTTAACTTTAAGAATGTCCAAAGGACAAGCCGTAAAAAGATCCCCTTCGGAATAGGACAGATCGGCAAATCCTTCAGAAATGAGATAACTCCCGGTAACTTCACCTTCCGTACACGTGAGTTTGAGCAGATGGAGCTGGAATTCTTCTGCAAGCCCGGTACAGACCTTGAGTGGTTCAAATACTGGAAAGACTACTGCCATAAATTCCTGCTGGATCTTGGCATGACTCCGGAAAACATCCGTACCCGTGACCATGATCCCGCGGAGCTGGCGTTCTACTCAAATGCCACCACTGACTTTGAATATCTCTTTCCCTTCGGCTGGGGAGAACTCTGGGGCGTGGCAGACAGAACCGACTACGACTTAACACAGCATCAGAATACTTCCGGTGAGGACATGAGCTACTTTGACGACACAAAGAACGAGCGCTACATCCCTTACTGCATAGAACCGTCACTTGGAGCGGACCGTCTTGTACTGGCGATCCTCTGCGACGCTTACGACGAGGAAGAACTGGAAGGCGGAGACATAAGGAACGTGATGCATTTCCATCCGGCCCTGGCCCCCGTAAAGATCGGAGTGCTTCCTTTGAGTAAGAAACTGAACGAGGGCGCAGAAAAGATCTTTGACGAGCTTAGCGGATATTATAACTGTGAATTCGACGACCGCGGAGCCATCGGAAAGCGCTACAGGAGACAGGATGAGATAGGTACTCCCTATTGCATAACCTACGACTTTGATTCCGAGACCGACAATGCGGTTACTGTCCGTGACAGAGATACCATGTCCCAGGAGAGGATCCCCATCGCGGAGCTTAAGGACTACTTCAGGGATAAATTTGAATTTATTTGAAACGGCAATGAGCCAGAGTATCTGCTTCGTGGGTCAAGTAGGGTCGATTTAGTTGTTAATGAGGTGATTATGAAACAATTTAGTGCAAATGAACTTAGGAAAACCTGGAAACAGTTTTATATTGACAGGGGACACGTGGACTGCGGAGCAGTATCTCTGGTAAGCGACGGTTCCACGGGTGTAATGTTTAATGTGGCGGGAATGCAGCCGCTTATGCCCTATCTCCTGGGGAAAAAGCATCCCATGGGAAAGAGGCTTTGCAACGTACAGGGCTGTGTCCGGACAAACGACATTGATTCTGTCGGCGATAAAAGCCATGTAACCTTCTTCGAGATGCTTGGAAGCTGGAGCCTCGGGGACTATTTCAAGGAAGACCGCTGCAAATGGAGCTACGAGCTGCTCACAGAGGTTTTCGGTTTTGACGCAGACCATCTGGCAGCTACCGTTTTTGCGGGAGATGAGAATGCCCCCAGGGATGAGGAAGGGGCGGAGTTTCGTATAAAGTCCGGCTTTAAGAAGGAGAATATTTACTATCTTCCTGCCAAGGACAACTGGTGGGGGCTGGAGTACGGTCCCTGCGGCCCTGACAGTGAAATGTTCTATATTGCCGATAAACCGGACTGTGGGCCTGACTGCGGACCCGGCTGTGACTGCGGCAAATACACCGAGCTTGGAAATGATGTATTTATGCAGTATGAAAAGCATCAGGATGGGACACTTACTCCCCTTGCCCAGAAGAACGTGGATACAGGCTGGGGACTGGAGAGGATACTTGCTTTCTTAAACGGCACAAAGGATGTTTACAGGGTGGATGTTTTTGCTCCTGTGATCAGCTATATAGAAAACGAGACCGGAATAAAGTATGAAGCTGAGGAGAAATCCACAAGATCCATGAGGATCCTTTCCGATCACATCAGAACATCGGTAATGTTAATGGGGGATGAGGCGAAGCTTCTTCCGTCAAATACCGGTGCCGGCTATATTTTAAGAAGGCTTATCCGCCGTGCGGTAAGACACAGCAGGGCGCTTAACCTTAATAAAGAACAGGTACTTAAGATAGCCGCCGTCTTTATTGATGAGATTTATTCTGAAAGCTATCCCAATCTTGTTACGAACAGGAAGTTTGTTTTATCAGAGCTGGAAAAGGAGATATCCAGATTTGAGAGCACTCTGGAAAACGGGATGAAGGAGTTTAAGAAGATCCTGGAAAAGGCTAAGGAGGATAAGAAAGAGGCTATTGACGGGGAACTTGCATTTTTCCTTTACGATACCTACGGCTTCCCTCTGGAGCTTACAGAGGAGCTGGCTCTGGAAGAGGGGCTTAAGGTCGACAAGGACGGCTTTGACAGCTCTATGGAAGAGCAGAAGAAAAAGGCCAGGGAAAACCAGAATTTCTCACAGAATCTGGATGGGGCTGCCGGAGTCTTTGACAGCCTCGCTGAAGATATAGTCACTGAGTTTACAGGCTATGACAGGGTGAGTGACAATGGCGTCATCACGGCCATGGCATCCGATGGCTCACTGAAAGATGAGCTTAAAGAGGGAGAAAAGGGCAGTATCATAACCGATAAGTCTCCCTTCTATGGTACCATGGGAGGACAGGTAGGAGACAGCGGAGTGATCAGGGGTGAAAACGGATCCCTGTTTATTGTTTCCGAGACAGTTCACGCCGGAGCCGGCAGGACTGTTCACGTGGGTGAAGTTAAAAACGGAGCTTTTAAAACCGGGGACAAGGTGGAACTGGATGTGGATGTCACCGAAAGAAACCGTACCTGCCGCAATCATTCAGCTACACACCTTTTACAGAAAGCCTTAAGAGAGGTACTTGGTGAGCATGTTGAACAGGCAGGCTCCTATCAGGATACGGATAAGACCCGGTTTGACTTCAGTCATGATAAGGCCATGACAAAAGAGGAGTTAAAACAGGTGGAGGATCTTGTTAACGAAAAGATCGCAGAAGCCCTTCCGGTAACCACCGCCGAAATGTCCATGGAAGAGGCAAAGAAGACCGGAGCAATGGCACTCTTCGGTGAAAAGTACGGTGATGTTGTAAGGGTTGTAAAGATGGGTGATTTCTCCGTAGAGCTCTGCGGAGGTACCCATGTATCAAATACCAGTCATGTGGGTATATTCAAGATTCTCTCCGAGAGCGGTGTCGCGGCAGGTATCCGCCGTATCGAGGCTTTGACCGGAGATAACGCGAGAAGATATTACAGGGAAACGGAGGAAAGGCTGGATAATGCGGCAGCGCTCCTGAAGGCTACCCCGGCATCCCTTTCCGAGCATATTAAGAAGCTTCAGGAAGAACTAAAGGCTGTAAAGAGCGAAAATGAATCCTTAAAGAGCAAGGCTAACAGCGAGGCTCTTGGGGATGTGGGATCAAAGGATATAAAGGGTGTGAAGCTCTTTGCCTCTTCTGTTCCCGGGGTTGATATGAACGGTCTCCGTGAGCTCTCTGACAAGCTTAAGGAAAAGGAAGACTCTGCAGTGATTGTTCTCCTTTCTGAAAAGGACGGTAAGGCAAACATTGTTGCGGCAGCGACGGAGGGCGCCCAGAAGAAGGGAGCCCATGCCGGAAACCTTATCAAAGCCATAGCATCTCTTGTAGGCGGAGGCGGCGGAGGACGTCCCAACATGGCCCAGGCCGGCGGCAAAAACCCTGCAGGTATACCGGATGCCCTGAAAAAGGCTGAGGAAGTGCTTTCGGATCAGATACAGTAGCGGATTGGATCATCCGGGCGAAGAAGCTATGTCATCCCGGACGAAGCCGACATGTAATCCGGGGCGAAGCCGGGGAATCTTAATACAGCGTTTACAGATGAAATGAGAGAGCCCCGTGGAATGAAGTGAAATATCGTATCTATTCAGAACCCTCCGGTTTCTGAATAGATACGCGCATTCGGCTCAT
>CAMJPM010000046.1 GCA_946407725.1 uncultured Lachnospiraceae bacterium | reverse complement strand
GCATGACACTGGCCAGCTTCGCAAGGTCTTCCGCATTGGAGAAAAGTCCTGCGTGTCCGGAAACTCCTCCCATGCTGTAATAGGCCATATCATCATGAACCTCGCCCTGTATGGTCTCTGTCCGGATCCCCGGGAACTGAAGATAGCCGTCCCTGGTATTTCCGTTTAATTCCGTGGCTGCGCAGTCTTCCTTTGAAAAACCGTTCTTTGACGGGGTAAAGGTAATATGCTTTAACCCCATGGGCTCATAGAAGGTATCCTTCACAAATTCCTCCAGTCTCTTCCCTGAAACCTTCTCCACCACCAGGCCCAGGATCATATAATCCACGTCGGAGTATACTGTCTTTGTACCCGGCTCATACATGAGAGGAGTCTTGCAGATGGCATCTATCGTATTGTTTCTGGTTTCCTCCGATGCATCATTTCCTGCAAAAAGGATATTCTCATATCCTTCTCCGTACCTTTGGGTCACAGCGTCCACATAGGGGTTGCAGTAACGCGGCGATGCAGGGAATCCGCCCTGATGGCATAAGAGATCCCGGACTGTGAGCTCTGACTTCCACTTTTTCATTGTCTCAAGCCCCGGATCCTCTGCATCCTGATATGCGAAATCCAGGGTGTCCTCTGAAAATTCTTCCCCGAGGAAATCCACTATATGCGAATCTATGGAAAGCTTTCCGTCAGTCGAGAGCTTCTGCAGGGCATAGTTGGTGGCAAACATCTTTGTGACCGATGCCAGATCGAACATGGTGTCCTTCGTCACTTCGGAGCTCTTTGTATCTTTAGTCCCGTCGGGAAGATAAGTATTTACCTTACCCCAGGAATTCTCATAAACCAGCCTTCCGTTCCGTACAACCGCAAGCTGGGCCGCGGTAAATCCCGACTCCACGTCCGATGACACAATGTCGGAAACAAGAGAAAGGGACTCCTCCGGTATTCCCTCTTCTTCAGGATCTCCGGGTATCACCTCGGGATAGGATATCCAGACCCTTACAGCTTCCTTTGCGGTCAGGGGCTCTATTCCGGAAACCTGGAGCGTATTAAGTCCGTTTATGGCAGCATCCTTTAAGTCCAGCTCATATACGGTTCCGGCCTTGACATCAGAGGTATCAACCTCCCTGTTATTCACAAACATCCTGAAGGCTTTTACTGTCTCCGAGGGTGAGAGATAAAGCTTTCCCTGTCCATGATATCCCTCAAAGCTTAAAAGGCTGTTCATGGCAAGGGTATCGTCGACCCGTCCCTTCCTGTCCGGGAAGACCGTCTCTGCCTGCCACTCCCATTCCGGCAGTTCTTCCACAGCCGATAATGAAAGCGGTTCCTCCGCCCCCGATGTTTCTCCCGTATTTCCTGTTTCTCCCGTATCTCCGGTTTCACCGGTATTTCCGGTTTCTTCAGACGTCTCCGCCTGTGAATCAGGTATGTTCCCGGCGGGAGCTTCTGTACTCTCCTTCGCCCCTGCACCTCCGGCTCCCCGGGTATTACAGCCTGTCAGTGCCAGTGCTGCCGAAAGCAGTATCACTGTGAGCTTCTTAAAATATCTGTTTCTTCTCTTTGATATCATTCTATTTGTTCTTCCTTAATCCTTAAAATTCTGTTCCCTACCAAAAACAGGCGAGAACTTTGCCTCGCCCGGAAACAGTGTAGCATAATTAGGGATTCGGACGCAAGAGGGATTTGAATTGTACTTCTCTTTTAAAACCAGCTTAGTAGAAAGGAAAGGAAGTACCGTGCTTTCAAATCGTTTTGTTACCAAGGTGTTACCCATAATATCAAGACCGTTTGGTCTTATAATTTTTTGTCTTTAATTCAGATATAGAATTATTACGGTGATAGGTATAAAATAAATCCTGTCATTTACTGAAAAGAAGGTATATGAGAAAACGAATATATGAAATTATAGAAGTGTCAAAAGACAATGATAAAGTAAGTATGGCCTATGACGAACTTCAGATCATGTACTAAAGCAGTTATCCTGAATAAAAAGAATATGGCTTTAGTCCTTATTTGTGGACTGAAGCTGTTTTATGCGATTAATTTCCGTTTCACTTCCTGTCAGCTTTCCTGTGCCATACTTTGTGGAAAAGGTATTACATTGTCAGGTTCATGCTTTCGGGCAATCCACAAAGTAAGCTTTTGCTGCATATTCATCCAGCTCTCTACAGAAGTATTTGTTGCTTTGCTAATTCGTAGCGCCATATCCGGACTCAATGATGATTTCTCATTTACGAATTCCGACAGAGTCTTTCTACTAACGCCAAGCATACGAGCAGTATCAGTAACCGAGAGATTTAAAGGCTTCATAACATCTTCAAGAAATACTGTTCCCGGATGAGTCGGCTTTCTGGTCATATCTATCACGCTCCTTTTTCAGTGATAATCAAGGTAATCAACAAGATATGCATCTTCGCCCTCAAAATAAAAAGTCATTCGCCAATTGCCGTTTACAGTAACCGACCACATATCCTCTCTATCTCCTTTTAGTGGATGCAATCTGTAACCCGGAAGATTCATGTCCTGTGGATCATTGCTTGCATCTAATCTGTCAAGCATTCTGCCAAGTTTGGGTGCATGATCTGGCTGTATCCCTTTTTTCGAGCCAGTTTCATAAAATTCTTTTAATCCTTTATGGGCGAATGATTTTATCACGCAAAAATTATAACCTGTAACGTAACGCGTGTCAATTGTCGACTGAATTAAACTGAACACATGCTTGACAAAAACAATCTCCTGTATATAATCTGTATTAGTTGTGTTAGTACAGTATGAAAGGAGGAGGGATCCATGACTCTTACAGACTGGCGTGACAGCCGTCCGATCTATGAGCAGATCTCGGAAAGGCTGAAGCATTTGATACTTATGGACGTATTACAGCCCGGGGATCAGCTCCCTTCAGTAAGAAGTCTGGCAATGGAGAACGGCACGAATCCCAATACGGTCCAGAAAGCCTATACAGAGCTTGAAAGGCTCGGCTTTACTTATACGGTCCGGGGAAAAGGCGTCTTTGTTTCAGACAGTGCAGTTCTTAAAGACAAAAAGAAATCGGAACTGGCCGAAAGCATGGCTGTTCTTATCAATGAAGGAATTGAGCTTGGAATTGATCCGGATGAATTATATAGAGAAGCCAGACTTAGGACAAAACCGTCAGTTTCCTGACGGGACTTAAAAAACCAATGTTCAGCAAACAATAATTTAAAAGAACTTTCTTGTTTATTGTCATAGATAACATAGTACAGAAAGGAGTAATACAGTTAAAAAATGATTACAATAGAAAATCTCTGCAAATCCTTTGGAAAGACAAAGGCCGTAAATGATGTGACCCTGTCCGTCCGGGAAGGCGAGGTATTCGGTCTCATAGGCACAAACGGAGCTGGAAAATCAACTCTGTTAAGGCTTCTGACCGGTATCCTCCTTCCGGACAGCGGCAGGATCTTAATAGATGAAGAACCGGTATATGACAGACCGGAGGTAAAGGAGAAAATCTTCTTTATTTCAGATGATGCTTACTTTTTCCCTAATTCCACCCCGGGTACCATGAGGGATTATTATTCGTCAATCTACCCTCTATTTGACAGGAACAGATTTGATACCCTTCTCAAAGGCTTCGGTCTTGATGAGAACAGAAAGATCTCCGGGTTTTCAAAAGGAATGAAAAAACAGCTTATGGTACTACTGGCGGTTTCAAGCGGTGCAAAGTATCTTTTCTGCGATGAGACCTTTGACGGACTGGATCCGGTTATGAGGCAGGGGGTAAAAAGCCTCTTTTCCAAAGATATGTCGGACAGGGGACTGGTTCCTCTGATCGCTTCCCATAACCTAAGGGAGCTGGAGGACATATGCGACCATGTGGGACTTCTTCACCAGGGCGGCGTGCTGCTCTCCGAGGATCTCTCGGAAATGAAGCTAAACCTCCAGAAGGTACAGGTGGTCTTTAAAGATGAAGAGACAAGGGAACATGCCCTTCTTGGACTGGATGTGCTTTTAAGCGAGCAGCGGGGACGTCTCTGGACCTTTACCGTAAGAGGCGGCAGAGAAGAAACCGAAGCGCATTTCAGAGGTGCGGAACCAGTATTTTTTGAAGTTCTTAAGCTCTCCCTGGAGGAGATCTTTATAAGTGAAACGGAGGTGATAGGTTATGACGTCAAAAGCTTCATCCTTGACTAAATTTATAAATGAACAGAAGGCTCTGCTGTGGAGGAGGATGCCTCTTCTGGCCCTGTCTTCCCTGATGTATTTTCTTTATTATGTTTTCGGAACAGTTATGGTGATCCAGCATGTCCGCGCTCTTTCGGATTTTGACGGAGCTGATGCCCTGCCATTTTCCTTCAGGGCAGCGGAAGCGGTTTCAAGCCTTGCGGGATTGAGGGGAGCAGCCTGGTTCATAGGATTTACGGGAGCTGTAATCCTTGGGATCCAGGGTTTTTCCTATCTGTTTAAGAGCCAGACCGTGGATTTTTATGAGAGCCGCCCCGAAAAAAGAAGCACCAGGTTCTTTAATATCTTTGTGAACGGTATTTTTATCTACCTCATTCCTTCATTGCTGGGAACCCTGCTGTCCTTCCTTATTGCTGCCGCTTCAGGCTGCGCGGGAAGCGCACTGCTTTGTGAAATGATGATCACAAGGTTGCTGGATCTTTTAATGTTCCTGGCAGTATACGGTATGTCAACCCTTGCATCCCTTCTGACAGGAACGATCATAACAGCAGTACTTATGAATCTATATTTTTTCGGGATCGAAACCCTTGCGAGATTAACCGTTTTCGGCTACAGGGCAGCCTACTTTGCCACCGCGGATACCGACAATGAAATTGCCATAATGGGCAGGATCAAAACCCTTCCTGTATTGAACTTTTTAAAAGGCATTGCGGATTCCGGTATATATCTTTCCGGGGGCTTTGACGGAACAAATTCAATAATTTCAAAGGTTCTCCCGCACTGTACCGGATGTATTACAAATATCATACTTGCCGTATTATCCATCGTTCTCTCCTTCCTCGTATTTAATAAACGGCGTTCGGAGGACGCGGGAAAAGCAGTGATATATTCACCCTTATCTGTATTTATCAAATACAGCGCAGGGATCCTCTTTTCCCTGGATGCGGGACTGTTTGTTTACTGGATCTTTGACAGACAGCGCAGCGTTTCTCTTCCGGCAGTGATACTGACTATTGCCATGACAGTATTCGTGGTCTCCATAGTACTGGAGTCCATATTCGGCCTGAATGTCAGGGATGCCTTTAAGCGTGCCTTTGATATTCCCGTGATCATTGTTATCTCCATCATAGTCCTCTTTGTTTACAGAACAGATGCCCTGGGCTATAACAGATGGCTCCCGGATGAGGCAGCAGTGGAAAGCGCCTGGCTCTTAAACAGCAACTACAACAGTGAATATAATGATGAAAACGGTAATTACATCACCACAAGAGAATACGTGACAGAAAACATGTTCCTCACCGGAACATCCGGTCTTCTTAAACTGGCGGAAACCGGTCAGGCTCTTATTACAGAGGAGACAGCCCTGTCAGGCTCCGGAGATTATACTGACAACAATTATTCCTGGAATGCCACAATAGGCTGGAGAATGAAGGACGGTCGTACCATCACCAGAAATATCCTTATACCTGAGGACATAGATCCCTCTTTAATGGATGATATCATCGGATGCGAGGAATTTACCAGGGGAGTATATGTGCTTAAGGATCCTGATACCATACTGTCAGGTATATATAAACGCAGTCCGGACGTTAAGCTTGTCCTGTCATCCGCCACAGATCACGGTGAGATGAGCGGTGACGGAGAGCTCCTTACCAGGTTCCTTGAGATATATAAAAATGACCTGAAGGATCATTACAATTTCAGCATGGCTTCAAATAACGTACCCATAGGTCTCGTCTCCTTCTATACCGAGATCGGGCCCTCCGGAAATTACGATGGCTATTACAATGCTTCCTGGCCAATATATGAGCCGTATTCGGAAACTATTGATTTCCTGAAGGATAACGGGTTATGGCAGGGCGGAAATTTCGAGGCATCCGAGATAAGAAAGATAGAGGCGGTGAGATACCTTTACGATGACGAGATGCAGGAGAACGTGGATTCCAGAACATATACAGATCCCGGGGATATAGAAAAAGTCTTTGAAGCAACGGTCTCCGGAAGCTACCGTTCGGCCTGGGTCAGGAACGGCTCCATTGAAAGGAGCGATAACAGCGAATGGGATATACAGGTCTATCCCAAAGAAAATGTTTCCGGCTACATTGACGCCGAATCCAGCTGGTACAGACAGCTTCTCAAGGGTAAAAAACTGCCGTGATACAGACAGGGCAGGGGTGATAATTCCCCTGCCCTGATTAACCAGTGTCTTCCAAAAGCAATTCTTCGGCTATCCTGTCCGCACCTTTTCCATCCACCAAAGTCTGCATCTTCAGCGACATCTTCTCCCTCATGGTCCTATCATTTATCAGCTTAAAGAGTGCCCTTTCCGCATCAAATGTAAAATTGCTGTTTTCTCTGCAGTCTCCGGCACTTATCATCAGTTCCCGGTGCCCGAATTCTTCTATGGCCGTCAGCTGGTTATCAGCCAGTCCAAAAGTAACCGTGGGCACTCCGCAGGCGCAAAGCTCGTAAAGCGTTGATCCCGCCGCCGCCAAAGCTGCGTCACAGCTCATCATAAGCTTTGACATATGAGTTTCGTTAATATGGAGAATGATATTGCCGGCAGACTGTCCGTCACCCGTAAAGTAGTGCCGTGCAGATTGGGCAAATTGGTTTTCGGACAGGCTGCCGGCTGCCATGGCCTTGATTTTCTCAATCCCTGAATTCAATGCCCCGACAACAATATGAAACCTGATACCTTCATAACTGCTGCATACAGAAGAAATGATCTTTTCCGTAACCCCCTCCGGATCTGCTCCTCCGACGGAAACCAGCACATCTGATACCTTTTCTTTTATTTCGTGCTTTTTAAGACCCTCAAATTCTGTCCTCAAAGGAGCATACTTCATACCAAGCAGCAGTTTTGTGTTTTTGTAACCGGAATAATCGTAGACAGAGGAAAAGATATTATAATTGATAAGTACGTCAGTATTCCAGACCTGCTTATTAAGATCATCCATATAAGCTGTCCTGACGATCCCCGATAATGAATTGAAATATTTCTCCGTCACATAATAGGAATCGACGAGCAGCAGCTCAGGTTTATTTTTTTCAATGATCTTACTGATCTTTGAAAGCTCACTGTCGGGATCATCAAAGGCACTGTTAAGACAGACCGTATCAAATCCTTTATTGTCTATAAGCTTATTGCTCCAGGGATCAGCCGTAATAAACAGAACCTCCTGATGCATGCGCTTAAATGCATGCGCAACAGAAAGGCATCTCATTACATGTCCCGATCCCATTATTCCGTTTGCATCTGCCCGTATAAAAATCATAGATCGTTTGTTGTGATCCTGTCTCCGAACGAAATATCCCTCCTGCTCTGCTTTCCAATCAGACTGTCGTAATATTTTGGTTTCAAACCATATCCGGGACGGATCACTCCTATATTATCTTCCGTAAAGATCTCTCCGGCACTTATATCTTTGATGGCGTAGATACTCCTGCGGAAAGCTGTTGACCTCTGCTCGGCGTCTGTTAATCCGTAGTCCGGTCCCTTTGCAATGAGTGCAGCATTCCTGCATTCCGAAACCATGTTCTTATACTCGGCCATGGTCATGGAAAACTCACTGTCCGCACTCTCTACCCCATCAAGCTTCACATGCTTCTCTATGACCCGGGCTCCGAGAACAGTTCCAACCACCGCTCCCAGACTGCCAAAGCTGTGATCGGACAATCCCACGGGATATCCCCATCTCTCTTTCATGTCCGGTATATTTCCAAGCTTCATGTCTTCCCAGGGAGCAGGATATTCGGAGCAGCATTTTAACAGGACTATCTGTTCATTGCCTTCAGCTTTGCAGGCATCTATACACTCCTGTATCTCCTCAACACTTCCCATTCCCACTGAGATGATCATGGGCTTTCCTTTTGATGCAACGTGACGGATCAGTGGAATATCTATGAGCTCATAGGATGCGATCTTATAAGCCTCTGTTCCAAGCTCCTCAAGAAAGTCAGCGGTTTTTCTGTCAAAGGGAGTGGAAAGGAAATCTATTCCGTTTTTCTCGCATTCCCTTTTTATCGGCTCATGCCATTCATAGGGAGTGGATGCATATTGATAAAGACTGTAAAGATTATATCCGTCCCACAATCCGCCGGTTATCTGAAAGTCCTCCCTGTCACAGTTTAGTGTCATAGTATCTGCGTCATAGGTCTGGACCTTCAAGCAGTCCGCACCGGCTTCCTTTGCCTGACATACTATCTCCAGTGCATTCTCCAGCTTACCGCCGTGATTTGCCGACATTTCCGCTATGAAATAAATATCATCATTTTTGATCCTGTCATATAAATGAAACACTTGTTTCATCCCTCAACTTTTTTTCCAGTTCCAAAAGAGTCTTTTTTCTTTCTTTTATTCGCTTTGCAGGTGACCCGGCATAAATCCCCCAGGGATCCAATGACTTTATAACCATAGTCATTGAACCAACCGCACTGCCTTCCCCGATAGTAATCCCGGGAAGGATTACAGATGCAGCACCTATAACAACATGTTTTCCAATATGTACCGGCATGTTTTTATCAGTTGGTTTATACTTTTCCGGAACCGTAGGATTTGTCATTGATTCGCCTGAATAATCATTAGAAGTAGCATAAATGATAACTTTTGATGATAGTCCGGAAAAATCATCCATAAATATACCTTCGGTTCCTCCGTACAAACCACAGAACTGTGCTATATGGATGTAATCACCTAAGATAACTTTACCGCTTATGGTGGTAAAATCATCAATTCTAACATTATTACCGACTTCTAACAGATCAGGATTATACAGGACCGCATTCCTGCTGATCTTCACATTTTCCCCGTAACATTTTAGACCAACGTTTTTTAATTCTTCTTCGCTGAAAAATGTAGAAATGCTTTTTATATTTGTTTTTTCATTTGATCCCTGCATAGCCCTGTATTTTGCTTCCGCCACCTTCCAGTCTGAAAATGTATCTATATCCTGTACTTCCTCCTCCGGCATAATATACGGGGTCATCCCGGGCACCACCATTGAATGATGTTTCAGGAACTCTTCTGTCCTGCAGATATAAAACTGTCCGCAGTCGTGGTAGACCGGCTCCAGATCCTGGCTCCTTGTATCTGCATATTCGGGATACTGAAATGACAGTCTGCCCTCCCTCACCACAAGCGCCCTCTGGGGAGGAAAGGAAAACCTGACAACAGACATGATGGCATCCGCTTTGGATCCTTTTAGTTTTTCCCAGGCATCTTTAAGCCTTTCAGATGTGATAAAGGGTGCGGTAGGATAAATACATGAAACAAAATCAAATTCCCTATTAGTTGATCTGTACCGTTCTATCACTTCCCCGATCACATCAGCGGTTGTTGCGGTATCGCTGCTGGTTTTTTCGGAACGCATAAAGGGAACGGATGCCCCGTATTCTAAAGCTATATCCCTGATCTCCTCACTGTCCGTGGACACCATCACTTCATCAAATATGCCTGCTTTAAGAGCCGCTTCTATGCTGTAAGCGATTATCGGTTTTCCGCAGAAATCCTTTATGTTCTTTTTCGGTATTCTCTTTGACCCGCCCCGGGCTGTGATTATCGCTATGTTATTCATTTTTTCTTCTACCCGTAATCCTCTGCCGCTTTCTTTATCCAGTGAATTACATCCTCCATATCCGTATCCGTCATTTCCGGATATTCTGATACCGTCCCACGTCTTCCCCGGCCACCGCAAATGCATAGTAATTTCCCTCATCATCGGTACCTGTGCCAAGTTCGGGGAAATTACAGTCCTTCTTCTGTAATAAATGAACCAGCGTTAACTTCATCGATTCAAAACCAAAGATCTTCCATTTGATCAAACGCCTGATCTGCCAGTAATCAAATCCTTTAGGTAATCCATGAATAATGTCATACAGGATCTTTCGCTGTATTATCCCGGAAATGATTTCTAACAGTACGATAACGATCATTCCCGGATACATATCCTGAATAAAACTGAAATCTGTAGTTCCCTCCAACCGGATAAATGCCGGCAGTAATACAATGACAATATAGATCAGAAGGATAATCTGCAATAAACTGTATGCTGTATGATAAACCACATGCTGTGAGGGTTGTGAAATCAAAGTGACATTATTAAGCTTCCGGTAGTCCGTGTATCCCACCTTAAAGGTTCTGACCTTTATGCGTGAAGAGGATGACGTTGTCTTTCCCGTATTATTTCCGGTCTTTTGGGCTCCTTCTGTAGCAGCAGTAGTGCCGGTCCCGAAAGCAGTGGCAGTCCCGGCTGTAGCTGCAGTCCCGGCAGCAGCGGCAGGCCTGGAAGTGGCGGCAGACGCCGCCGGAGCACCGCAGTTCGTACAGAACTTAGCGCCTTCGCGTAATTTATTTCCACAGTTGGTACAGAATGACATCTTCTGATATTCTCCCTTCTTATGATGGACAGGACAAAAGTGCTATGCGGCTTTGCCGCATATGCAATTTGCATAATAAACCGTGCAGGCAAACTCGTTTGCCTGACCGGTTTATTATGCAAATTCGCCAAGGCACTTTGTGCCTTGCGGCTTTTGTCCTACCCATCTTCTTATTCTGATCGTAACTGTCAGCCCCCCGGCAGCCTGTCCGAAAACCAATTCGCCCAATCTGCACGCCCCCACTTTGCGGGTGAAACCGATGCGAATTTGAGTCACGTAGCCCGCTACGCTCCCCAAATTCGATCGGCTCCCCCACAAATTGGTGACGCACATCTTGGGCAAAGCGTTTTCGGACAGTCTGCCGTGATATGACCATATTTCTCAGCGAAAACCTGAAATGTCCTGTCTGATAATGGATCTTACTCTCCCGGATAAAAGGACTGCCAGCCCCATTTTCACCATATCCGGGATAATAAAGGGAAATACGCACAGAGAAAGGACGGTGATGATGCCGGAAACTCCGGTTTCCCTCATAAACAGAACATAGAACCACATGGTTCCGAAGGCATAACAGACGAATAATCCGGTTAAGAGGGCTGCTATCTGAACCCTGAGCTTATTACCGAATACCTTTGTAAGCACTGCATATATGAGCCCCATAAATATAAAGCCGATAATATAACCGCCTGTCTTACCGAAAAGCACCCCGGCACCCCCGGTAAAGCCTGAAAATACCGGGAGCCCCACTGCTCCCATTATCACATAAACAAGGATCGAAAGGACGCCCCTTTTCCCTCCCAGCATAAGGAGTACAAAGAATACGGCAAAGGTCTGCAGTGTAAAGGGAATTGTCATGGGTATGGCTATAAAAGAGCATACGGCAATAAGAGCAGTCCCTGTGGCTGCAAGAATAAAATCCGAGGTTTTCATCTTCCTTTTTGTTCCGGCTAATCCTGAATTTTCACCCATTTTTCTGTACTTCTCCTTTCATTAACAGTTATACTACCCCACATAATCAAATAACGACAGCTGGTTGGAGTCCGGGATATCTCCCAGAAGTCCCATTTCCTTTAATTTATCCGCCTTGTTTTTAGAGCATCCGGTGCGGTTTACGAAGTCCTCCACCGACAGGAAGGGTCCGCCGCTCCTGGCGCTTAAAAGGCCTGCCGCCAGATCGTCCGCATCCTTGCCTCCTATTCCCGCTATAGAGGTCAGGGGCGGCATGATGTGCCTGTCATCCACCTGCCTGAAATATTTGGGATCCGCTTCATTTAAGTCAAGAGGCGCAAAGTCAAAGCCTCTTGCGTACATCTCCTGTACCAGCTGCATATTCTTTATACTGTCCAGATCCGCAGGCTTCATTTTGTTCTTTCCTATGGATTTCTGCAGGTCGAGAAGCTTCTTCAGGTTATCCTCAAGCCTTGACCTGCCCCGGCACATGGTTTCGTAATCAATGCCTCCGCTCTTAACGGACCGTATGGAGAAAAAGGCGCTGTAATAGGCAAGAGGCCTGTTAATCTTAAACCAGGCAACCCTCCAGGCCATCATCACATAGGCCACCGCATGAGCCTTCGGGAACATGTATTTTATCTTAAGGCAGGAATCCATGTACCAGTCCGGCACATTATTCTCCACCATGGCTGCCTTCATCTCATCCTTTAAGCCCTTGCCCTTTCTCACGGATTCCATGGTCTTAAAGGAAAGGGAGGGATCCATGCCCTTTGTCATAAGGTAGAGCATGATATCGTCACGGCAGCAAATAAGCTCCTTTAGCTTCATTCCACGCTCTTTAACAAGGAGTTCTGCATTGCCGCTCCACACATCGGTACCGTGGGACAGACCGGAGATCCGCACAAGATCCGAAAAAGTGGCGGGCTTTGCGTCAAGCAGCATCTGTATTACGAAATCCGTACCGTATTCCGGTATTCCCAGGCTTCCTGTCTGGCATCCCCCAATATCATCAGGAGTTATCCCCAGCACCTCCGTACTGTTAAAAAGGCTCATGACCTTTTTATCGTCAAAGGATATCTCATCAATGTCCACTCCGGTGGCATCCTGTAAAAACCTTATCATGGTGGGATCATCATGTCCCAGTATATCCAGCTTTAAGAGATTATGGTCTATGGAGTGATAGTCAAAGTGTGTGGTAATTATAGGGCTTTTCTGGTCATCCGCGGGATGCTGCAGCGGCGTAAAGGAATTTATCTCCTCTCCCTTTGGCAGCACTATAATACCACCTGGATGCTGTCCAGTGGTACGGAGCACCCCTTCACAGCCTCTGGCGATCCTTTCTATTTCAGCTTTCCGCTTGTGTTCGTTATGGCTTTCATCCTCAAAATACCCCTTGGTATATCCAAAGGCGGTCTTATCCGCCACAGTACCTGTGGTCCCCGCCCTGTAGGTCTGACCGGAGCCGAAGATCACCTCCGTGTATTTATGGGCCTTACTCTGATAGTCCCCGGAAAAATTCAGGTCAATATCCGGTTCCTTGTCCCCGTCAAAGCCAAGGAAGGTTTCAAATGGTATGTCAAAGCCCATCTTCATAAGCTTTTCCCCGCATACGGGACAGTTCTTATCCGGCAGGTCGCAGCCGCACATTCCCTCCTCATGGGCTTTTTTCACCACCTCAGATTCAAAATCGGAATAGTGGCATTTTTTGCATAGATAATGGGGAGCGAGGGAATTAACCTCTGTGATCCCGGACATATAGGCTGCAAAGGAGGATCCAACAGAGCCCCGGCTTCCCACCAGATATCCGTCCTCATTGCTTTTCCACACCAGCTTCTGGGCTATGACATACATGACTGCATAGCCGTTTCCTATAATGGATTTCAGCTCGGTCTCAAGCCTGTCTGTCACAATATCCGGCAGGTTTTCACCGTATAATTCTTTCGCCCTTGTAAAACAGATATCCTTAAGGATCTGATCCGAGTTTTCTATGACCGGAGGAGCCTTGTCCGGACGAACCGGAGATATCCGTTCTATCATATCGGCGATCATATTGGGGTTCTTTATCACCACTTCCGTGGCCTTATCATCCCCCAGATAGGAAAATTCAGAGAGCATCTCCTCAGTGGTCCTTAAATAAAGGGGAGGCTGGAAATCGGCGTCATCATAGCCCTTGCTGAACATGATTATCCGCCTGAAGATCTCATCCTCAGGATTTAAAAAGTGCACGTCACAGGTGGCACATACCGGCTTGTTGAATTTCTCCCCCAGACGCACTATCTCCTTATTTATATCCTTTAAGTCCTCCTTATCGGAAAAACCGCTGTTCTCTTTTCTTAAGAGAAACTCATTATTGCCTATGGGCTGTATTTCCAGATAATCATAAAAAGATACGATCTTTGCTATGCTTTCTCCGCTTTCCTCGTTTTCAAGGGCACGGAAAAGCTCTCCCGCCTCACAGGCACTGCCCAGTATCAATCCCTCTCTGAGTTCCATAAGCCGGGATTTGGGGATACATGGTCTCCTCGATCTGGTCTGGAAATATTTCAGGTGGGACTCAGATACCAGCTTGTAAAGATTCAGTCTGCCGGTTTCATTCTTGGCAAGAATTATAATATGGTAAAAAGGGAGTTTCTTCAGCACATTGATGCTTAATCTGTCATAATTCTTAAAATCCTCCAGCACGGTGATCTCATCGCTGTATTCTTTTCCGGATCTTTCCATCAGCTTAATAAAAATATATGCCGTGGCAGTCGCATCATCCACTGCCCTGTGATGGTTTTCAAGGCTTACATCCAGATTCTCAGAAAGTGTATCAAGCTTATGGTTATTTAAGTCAGGCATCAGGAACCTGGCAAGTCCCAAAGTGTCCAGCACCGTCTTATTAAATGAAAGCCCCAGTAATTCCGCTTTTTTCAGGATAAAGGAGGTATCAAATGCCGCATTATGGGCAACAACAACTGCATTCTCCGCAAAGGAGAGAAATCTTGGCAGCACCGCATCAATGGTTTCCGCATCCTTTACCATGGCATCATTAATCCCGGTCAGGTTCTCAATTTTATAGGGAATTGGTATTTCCGGATTAACAAATTCGTCATAGGTCTCCGTAATGCGCCCGTTTACTATCCTTACCGCGCCTATCTCTATTATCCTGTCTTTTATCGGCGAAAAACCGGTAGTCTCTATATCAAAGACCACATAGTCGCTGTTAAGGGAATGTATGTCCTTTCCGTCTCCCTCTCCCACGTTCCAGACTATGTTGTTGGTGTCGTCAATAAGATAGCCTTCACAGCCGTATATTATCTTGAAGTTCTTATTATTAAGCTTCGTATGAAAGGCTTCGGGAAAGACCTGCACATTTCCGTGATCCGTTAAGGCTATACTGTTCCAGCCCCAGGAATCCACGGTTTTTAAGATATCCTGAACACTGCTCACACCGTCCATCTCGGAATACTTGGTATGGCAGTGGAGCTCAGTCCTTTTAACAGCGGAGAGATCCCGTCTTTCCTTTAAAAATGAGCCAGTCTTCCTCATTCCCCTTACGGAGGTTATGACCACATCATGCTCGAATTTATCAATGTCCGCTATACCCTTTATCTTTACAAAGATTCCGGGCTCCTTTTTCTCAAGTCCGTGCGCTCCCGTCTTTTCCCTGAATTCCGGCAGCTCTTCGTCACTTATAAAAAACTTGACATTAATGGAATCCGTATAGTCCGTAACTCCGATGGTCACCACATTTCTTTCCTTGCCGATGGAGTGTTCATCATAGGTTAACAGCCGGCCCCTTATCACCACTTCCCCTATAGGCTCCACTATATCCTTTATGGGGATGGTGTCCTCGGTCACATCTGACCTGTATATTACATCCGGATCGGAAGGACGGCGGCTTAAGCCTTTCTTTCCGGACTTTGTGCCCTTCTTTTCCTTCTCTTTTTTCTCTTCTGTTTTCTTTCCCTTTGTCTCCATAATGGAGCGGAACTCTCTTATGATCTCTTCCTCTTCCCTTTTCCTCTCAAGGGATATTCCTCTGCTCTTTATTTCATGCACTATCCTGACAGACAGCTTAAAACGTTTGTTAAAAACATTTGAAAGATATTCCGATAGATCCGTTACCATTCTTTCGGCCTCTTTTCCGAATATCATTTCCTCCGGAACAGTTAAGGTTATGAGATCATCTTCACAGACAAGTGAAGAATTCCTGTAGAGCTGGTTTATTATGGGATAGTTTTCCCTGAGCTCCAGCGCCATGGAATCCCGGTAGGAATCCAAAATTGAAGCGGCTGAAAAATCTCCGCTTAAAATAAAGGATTCGTGAAGTCTCGGTATAATTAAAAAGTCCTTAAAGACCTGTCTTTTTAATTCCCTCTCAACCCTGTAGATATCTTCCTTTCCAATTATCATCGGGCTTTCGGTATATATGTGATAACTCTTATGATCCTTGCTCTTAAGGATCATCTTCACATTCACCCTGCAAAAGATCTCCTTAAGCTCCTCCGGGAGCATCAGGGAGGGGAACACCTCAAAAAAAGGTTTTCTTCTGCCTGAATCTGTCATAATCTGTCAAGTTCTTCCTTTAATGCCGATAGCAGCTCTTCTTCCCTGACCTTTCTTAATATTTCTCCCTTTTTGAAGATAAGTCCCTCTCCGTCACCGCCTGCTATACCTATATCCGCTTCCTTTGCCTCTCCTGGCCCGTTTACGGCGCACCCCATGACTGCCACCTTTATATCCTTATCACAGTCCTTAAGCAGCTCCTCCACCTTTCCCGCAAGGCCTATAAGATCTATCCTGGTTCTTCCGCAGGTGGGACAGGAAACGATTTCCGCCCCTCCCTTTTTAAGCCCCAGGGTCTTTAAGATGAGCTTTGCGCTCTTTATCTCTTCAACCGGGTCACCGGTAAGTGATACCCTTATGGTGTCCCCGATCCCCTTATTCAGAATAATTCCAAGACCGATTGCCGACTTGATATTCCCGCTGAATACCGTGCCGGATTCTGTTATACCCACATGCAGCGGATAACCGGTCCTTTCTGCTATCTTTTCATAGGCTTCCACACACATAAGCACATTGCTGGACTTTATGCTGATAACTATATTTTCGTAGTTGTTTTCCTCTATTAAACGCACCTTGTCAAGGGCACTCTCCACCAGCCCTTCCGCCGTAACACCCCCGTATTTCTGAAGGATCTCCTTTTCAAGTGAGCCGGAATTCACACCCACCCTTATGGGTATATCCCTCTCCCGGCATTTATCCACCACTTTTCTTAGGTTTTCGCTGCCGCCTATGTTTCCGGGATTAATCCTGATCTTGTCAGCTCCGTTTTCAACTGATAAAAAAGCCATTCTGTAGTCAAAATGAATGTCTGCTACCAGCGGTATATGTATCCTTTTTTTTATCTCCTTTATTGCCTCAGCGCAGGAAACGTCGGGCACGGTGCAGCGTATGATCTCGCATCCCGCCTTTTCCAGCTTTAATATCTGGGAGACTGTTGCCTCCACGTCATCTGTTCTTGTATTGCACATGGACTGTATCTTTACCGTGCTTCCGCCGCCGATCTCAATACCGCCTATTCTTATCTTTTTTGTATGGTCTCTGTACATTTTTCCTCCGATCCCTATCCCGCAAAGATCCGTGCTATATCGTTATACATCACAAACATCATAAGGATAAGGAGACAGCACATTCCGAAAAAATGAAAGCCTGCCTCTATCCTGCGGTCCACGTTTCTGCCGGTTATAGCTTCTATCAATATGAATACCAGTCTGCCGCCGTCCAGTGCCGGAAAGGGCAGCAGATTCATGACCCCAAGATCAGCTGAAAGAAGGATGGTGAGCTGAAGCATATTGAGCCATATAAAGAACACTCCCTCGCTCTTCGACTCCTCATATACATCCCCCACCATATCCGCAACCCCCACAGGTCCGGCCAGATCATCCTTTGAGATCTTTCCCCTCAATGCCTGGAGAATGCTTTTAACAGTCATTTCGACCCAGTATCTCACCTCGGAAAAGCTGTAGCGAACGGTCTGAAGGGCATTCCCTTTTACCCGTGCTCCCCCCAGTATCCCGAAATAATACCTGCCTGCGCTCTCCACATAACGGGGAGCCATTACCGTTTCGTAATAAAGTCCGTCTCTCTTATAACAGACCTTTACGCTTTTTCCCTCGTTGTAATAGAGATACATGCTGATATCCCTGTAAAGTGAGATTCTTCTGCCGTTAAGGGATATTATCTCATCTCCCGGTAAAATCCCCGCCTCCTCTGCGGGAAAGCCCTCCGAAAGGCCAGAGATCACTGGCGGATCATAGCCTACGGAGCCTATGACAAAAAGCGACAGGAAAAAGGCCAGAACGAAGTTCATGAAAGGACCGGCAGCCACTGTGGAAAACCTGGCCCATACCGGTGAATTAATAAAAGACGAGCTGCTTTCGCTGTCTTCGCCGTCAAAACCCTCAAAGATGCAGTTCCCTCCAAAGGGTATCAGACGTATGTTGTAGTCAGTACCATTATAGTGGCGGCTAAACAGCTTCGGCCCGAAGCCGATATTGAATTCTTCAACTCCTATGCCGCATTTCTTCCCTATGATGAAATGCCCGCCCTCATGAAAAAATATAAGGGCCGCAAGGATGATAAAAAACAAAATGAATTGCAAAGTAACCCCCGGCAGACTTATCCCTAACTATCCTATACTTTCCCTGGTCTCTTTTTCACATTCCAATATCTCTTCAATACCGGGATCATCTATCAGGCGGTGCTCATCCATGGCCTTTTCTATAACAATCGCGATTTCCGGATATCTTATTTCACCCTTTAAGAACTTTTTTACCGCCTCTTCATTAGCCGCATTGAATACGGTGGGCATGCTGCCACCTTTTCTTGCGGCTTTCAGAGCCAGCTCCAGGCCCCGGAAGGTCTTTAAATCCGGTGGGAAAAATGTAAGCTCCCGTATCTTAAAGAGATCCAGCCTCTCCATATTGAGATATTTTCTCTCCGGATAAAAAAGGGCATACTGTATCGGAAGATGCATGTCCGGTACTCCCAGCTCAGCTATCACAGCTCCGTCCTTATACTGTACGGCAGAGTGGACTATGCTCTGGGGATGTACGAGCACCTCAATATCATCATAAGACACATCAAAAAGCCATCTTGCTTCCATTACCTCCAGCCCCTTATTTACCAGGGTTGAGGAATCGATGGTGACCTTCGGCCCCATATCCCAGTTAGGGTGCTTTAAGGCCTCTGCCGCAGTCATGTTTTCAAGCTCTTCGGGCTTTTTATTTCTGAAGGGTCCGCCGCTGGCGGTAAGCAGTATCTTTTCCACCGCATCATGTTCTTCCCCGTTTAAAGACTGGAAAATAGCGGAGTGTTCAGAATCCACCGGCAGTATCCGTACATTGTTTTTCTCCGCTTCCTTTGTGATAATATGCCCTGCAGTCACAAGGGTCTCCTTGTTTGCAAGGGCAATGTCATGACCGGCGCGGATGGCGGCAAGGGCCGGAGTGATGCCTATCATTCCCACCATTGCGCATACTGTAATATCGGCGTCACATACCGCGGCCTCGGTAATGCCATCCATCCCGGACAGCACCCTTGTTCCGGTATCCTTAACTCTGACCTTAAGCTCTTTTGCGGCATCCTCATCATAGAGTGCCGCGATCTTCGGCCTGTATTTCCTTATCTGCTCCTCTGTCTTCTCCACGTTTTTATTGGCAGCTACGGCTTCCACCGTGAGAAGTGAAGGATTTGCATCAACTATATCCATGGTCTGGGTTCCTATGGAGCCTGTGGAACCCAGGATAGAAAGCTTTTTCAAGACCTGCCTCCTTTTTTCCTCATAACAGGGTATTGCAAAGAATATAGATCACCGGGGCTGTGATTATTATGGAATCAAAACGGTCAAGTATTCCGCCGTGGCCCGGTATCAGCTTCCCGTAATCTTTGATCCCCTTCTCCCTTTTTATCCCGGAGGCGAAAAGATCACCGCACTGGGATATGACAGCACCTGTAAAGGTTACAAGGGCGCACAACGGGATATTATAATGCATGATAAATGCCAGAGCTCCTCCGAACAATGCGGAGAAAACCGCTCCTCCCACTGCGCCTTCCACAGACTTTTTAGGGGAAAGCAGAGGAGAGAGCTTATGCCGCCCTAAGAGCATTCCGGTAAAATATGCAAAGGTATCACATATCCATGAGGATATGACTACAAACAGCACTTCTATGATACCGTTATTCCTGATACGAAGAAGGTATAAAAAAGATATCAGAAACGGAACATACAACAGTCCGAAATAAAACTGCATCATCAAACTGCTGCTGTACCGGGGGTATAAGAATACAAAAAGACACATGAAAAGAATGACAGATCCTGTCATGGCGTATAGCATATATATTCCCGAAGGATTAAAGAATATCAGCACATAGTAAAGAACGGCAATGATATATCCTATTATCTCAGGCAGCGCAGGCGGCCTTGTACCTTCTGTTTTCTTTTCGGCCTCCTGTGCAGGCTCCGCATCTGTACCTTTAAGTATTGCACTGCAGTATTCACGATATCCGGTAAGGGCAATAAAAAGAAGAAGGATCCACCACAGGGATCCCCCAAAATATAAACCCGTTCCCAAAACAAGTACAAGGATTATGGCACTGAACACTCTTGTTTTAAGCATATCAACTCACCTGTTCCCCGGTCTTTCCAAAGCGTCTCTGTCTTGAGGAGTATACCTCCACAGCTTTTTTCAGCTCATCTCCGGTAAAAGCGGGCCAATGGACATCCGTAAAATAAAACTCCGTATAGGCGCACTGCCAAAGCAGATAATTTGAAAGCCTCTCTTCCCCGCTGGTACGGATCAGAAGATCCGGATCCGGGATCCCCGCAGTGTCCAGATGGGCACTGATCATCTCCTCCGTGATCTCGGAGCCCTCCGGAATGACTCCGCTCTTCATTTCGGAAAGGATGGCGTTAACCGCGCGTTTTATCTCATCACGGCTGCCGTAATTTAAGGCGATCTGAAATGTGAGACCGTCATAATCCTTACTGAATTCCTCCAGCTCAGCAATAGATCTCTGGATATCCTCCGCCAGGGCGCTTTTATCACCGATGACCCTGACTCTCATATTGTTCTTTTCAGCGGTAGCCTTACAGGTCTTTAAATAATTCCTTAAAAGATCCATTATGGCTCCTACCTCATCTCCGGGACGGGACCAGTTCTCTGTTGAAAATGCGTAGACAGTCAGGTACTTTATACCCATTTCTCCAGCGCACCTGCAGATCTTCTCCACATTCTTCGCCCCCATGGTATGACCGTAGGTTCTGGGCATTCCTTTTGATTTAGCCCATCTTCCGTTCCCATCCAGGATAATGGCCACATGTTCGGGAATGTTCAAACCGTCATGATCTCCTTTTCTTTCTCGGACGCAACCTCATCTACCTTCTTTATGTATTTGTCGGTAATCTTCTGGAGCTCATCCTGAAGATCCTTGATGATATCCTCGGAAATATCCTCGTTCTTTCCCATTTTCTTAAGGGCATCCACTCCGTCACGCCTGATATTCCTGACTGCGACCTTACACTCCTCGCCCTTCTTCTTCACGTCCTTACAAAGGGCTTTTCTCCTGTCCTCTGTAAGCTCCGGAAATACAAGACGTATGGCTGTACCGTCATTATTAGGATTGATGCCTATGTCGGAAACCTGGAGAGCCTTCTCGATGGTCTTCAGCATGGACTTGTCATAGGGCTTTATCATTATGACCCTGGCCTCGGGTACGGAAACATTGCCCACCTGCTGGATTCCGGTAGGAGTTCCATAATAATCCACCTTGATCTTGTCCAGAATATGTGGATTTGCTCTTCCGGCCCTTATGGATGACAGCTCCCCCTGAAGATTATCAAGGGATTTCTGCATCTTGTCCTCGTATTTTTTGATCCTTTCATCCATAAAAAATACCTCCCTAAATTTAATTCTGAGAGCCATGCCATTTAAGGTAAGCTTCCCCTCGCCTTCGCACCGCCACCCTCAGACCGTGATCTCGGTTCCGCTGAAATTACCGGAAACCGCGTTTTTAACAGCATTCTCCTCGTTGAGATAGAATACCCTCATGGGCATCTTATTCTCCATTGCAAGTATGGACGCCGTCAGATCCACCACCTGAAGCTTCTTATCGATGACTTCCTCAATGGAAAGCCTGTCATATTTCACAGCTTCGGGGTTATTCTTCGGATCACTGTCATAGACGCCGTCAATGTTCTTTGCCAGAAGTATCATGTCGGCCTCCACCTCCACAGCACGGAGCACCACCCCGGTATCCGTGGAAAAGTAGGGATGTCCCGTACCGCCTGCAAAGAAGACCACCATATTCTTTGAAAAATACTTATTGGCCCTGTCCTTTGTAAAGCGCTTTGTTACGCCTTCTATTTCAAAGGGGGTGAGGATACTGGTCATCATGCCGATTGAGCGGAAAATCTCCGAAACATATATGCAGTTCATGACAGTGGCCAGCATACCTATCTGATCGGCCTTTGTCCTGTCAATATTTTCGCTGGTACGACCCCGCCAGAAATTTCCTCCGCCAATAACTATCCCGACTTCCATGCCGTCATCTACAAGTTTTTTCACTTCCCCTGCAACTCTCAGAATGGTCTCATCATCAAAACCGGTCTTCTTTTCACCGGAAAGAGCCTCTCCGGAGAGCTTAAGCATTACTCTTTTCAATACCTTTCCCCTTTTCTTAAATGTATATGCTTTATTATCCCCGGATCTCCGGACTTTCAAAACCGTTACGGCTGCCCGGAGACCTGAGGGTTATCAGCAATTAAAGATCGTTGAAGAATGACATGGGGCTTACATCTGCATAACACTGTGAACAGTGGCCTTCGATCACGGCTCCGTTATTGATCTGCACTGACTTTGACTTGATATCACCCATGACAATGGCTGAAGTGTCAAGAATTACCGGTCCCTTCACGTCTATATTGCCCTTTACGGCTCCTGCTATAACAGCGCTGGTGGCGGATATATTGCCGATTATTACGGATTCCTGTCCTACCTTTACGGCGCCGGAGCTAACGATCTCTCCGTTGATCTTTGCGGAATCTGCAAATACCTCCGCAGCCTTGGAGTTTCCGGTGATATTTCCGGATACATTGAGCTTTCCTCTTACGTTGATATTACCCTTTACAGTACCTACGACCTCCAGTGATCCCTGGGAGATAATATCTCCGTTGATGGTCATGCCGGCAGTAACACTACCGTTTTCATCGGATTCCGGGCCATCCTCAAGTTCAGGAAAATCAATGTTGTTGTTGATGATTTCGTCGTTCATAATAATCTGCTCCTTATTATCTTCATTTATTGCTTCTTCGGTGAAAACAGGCTCCTCTGCAAAAGCTTCCTCCACTGAAGAAGTATCAGCTGCGGATGTCTCCATCACCGGTTCCTCAATTACAGGTTCTTTTGCCGGTTCTGACATCATGCCGCTCATTAACATATTCATTGCTGCCTCGGCAACCAGAGGCTCAGGTTCGGGCTCTGCCGGTATTTCCGGCTCGGGCTCTGCCATTGCAGGTTCAGGTTCTTCAGACATTTCCGGCTCCGGTTCGGGTTCAGGGGCCGCTTCTTCAGGCACAGGTTCCGGCTCAGGCACTGTCTCCGGCATTGGCTCAGGCTCTGGTTCAGGTTCTGCCGGTATTTCCGGCTCTGGCTCTGGTTCTGGTTCTGCCGGTATTTCCGGCTCCGGTATCATTTCCGGCTCCGGGGCTGCGTTCATGAGCTCTGCCTCTGCCATTGCTTCAGATACCAGCGGTTC
>CAMJPM010000045.1 GCA_946407725.1 uncultured Lachnospiraceae bacterium | reverse complement strand
GCTACTTCCATGATGAAACGAACTGACATCCTGGTGTCCTTGTTTGCTCCGCAGAAAGCGTCAACCACGAAAAGCCTCTTGCCGGAGAGCTCCTTCTTTGCAATATCCTTAACTGCAGCCCAGGTCTCCTCTGTCATAACATGGTTGTCATTGTGATATTCATCAGTATCCCACCATACGGTATCCTTTGAATTCTCATCCATTACGATGTACTTATCCTTGGGGGACCTTCCGGTGAATTCGCCGGTCATAACGTTGACTGTGTCAAGCTCGGTCATAATTCCCTTGTCAAAGCCTGTAAGATCGCTCTTCATTTCCTCTTCATAAAGAAACTCAAAGCTGGGGTTGTGGATGACTTCTGTTACATCTGTAATACCATACTTGCTTAAATCTACTGCCATTTTATACCTCTTCCTTTCATTGCTATTATTTGCGGTAATATCACCGCATAATTACCTTGAGCTTAAAGTGAAAAGTTTCACAAAGACTATTATACGTTTTTTTCGTTATTCTGCAACTAAAATTCTTATAAAATCCTAGGCTATTTTCGTATTCACGGTTGACAGTAGAACACATGTTCTGTATAATGATTTATATCGAACATTGAAAACAAGATATTGGGTTACTATCTAAAATATCCTTGAATAGCGTAAAATCTTAAAGGTAAAGGCTGAAACAAAACAAAAGCCTTGTTCGGTATTCAAAGCTTATAGGTAGCCTGAATTATATCAGGTAGAGGCATTAGGCTAATGCCATTAAAAGACCAGAGCACAAAAAGCTTTGGAAATTTTTAAATATCAACCACGAGTTGGTAAATAGCCAAATCCTATAGTATCCTATTTAATACAACTTCCGCCAAAGTTAAGGGTCAATATTATACATTCCCTATCTGAAAACAACCGAAAGCAGCCCGAATACCACCGGCTGGTGGAGAAGATAGATGATAAGGGTGTGACGCCCGATGAATTCAAGAGGAGGGCAGATGCTTCCGGATAAAACCGGACGAAGAGAGTCCAGGGGCAGCAGATGATAGAGGCTGTACCCGGTGAGATACAGGAAAAACCATGGTATCAGAGGAAAATAGTCATCAGAAAAGAATCCGTGAAAAGGAAATCCCAGATAAGCCGTGAGATAGTTCCGATAAAAGCCGGCCGGAAGAGTTATGTAAACCGACCTGTCAACATGGGGAAATAACCCGAAACCTGTAAAACCAAGGAAACCGCTGCCTGCATGGCGTGTAACGGTAAACAATAATACCGACAGACACAGGAGAACTGCAGCAGATACCCTTTTTTTCCCATGAAAAACCGCGGCATTCCCGGATTCTCCCGCTGCACCCCCGGCAGATTGCAATCCACAGGCAATACGTGAAAACAGTGCATCCACCGGTATCATGATCAGCATTGCGCTGCCCATAAATGTAAGGATCCCGAATAATACCAGTGCTTCCGGCATAAAATAATAAGTCACAAGAGACACCAGTGCTCCGGAAAAAAAGACAATGAGCCCCCGTTTCAGATGGTGGTGTCCCAGATTCCAGGAAAAACCCGAAAGCAGTATAAAGGTCTGACATATAAGCTGCTGCCAGACATAACCGGGGGCACCTGTATACCAGGGTATTCCCGCTCCAAAGAGATACACCATATCCCACACGGCATGATACGCAATCATGCTGATCAGATTTATACCCCTTATGGTATCAAGCTTTGCAAGTCTCATTTATGATCTCAGTCTTTCAGTTATTTCTTTTTCAACATCCCTGACCCGCTGCAGAAAGTTCCTGGCAGAAAGCCTGATGGCACCTGCACCAAAGATTATCATCTGTTCTATACCGTCACTGGTAGCAACAGTCACTTTATTCTTTCCCGCAAGCTCATGGGCAGTCTTTTCTATGTAAAGATCAGCAGTTTCCGCTTCTTTTGTATACACAATGGAAATATTATTGTATTTCTCAACCCGTTCCCTGCCACCGTTTACTTTATAGGCATCAAAAACCAGGATCAGCTTTTCCCCCGTGAAACCTGCATAATTTGAGAGTATCTCGGCAAGACGATCTCTGGCGGCCTTAATATCATTATTTGAAAGGCTCTTTAACTCCTCCCAGGCAAAAATGATATTGTAGCCGTCAACAAGCAGATATTCCTTCATCGGAGAACGGGCTTTCTTTTTGGTGTCATATTTCGGGTCTCCGGTTCCCCGGATACTACTGTCACTCCGGGGAATATTCTCCCGGATTTCTTCCTGATAAGGCTTTCGTTCCTTTATCGGACCATAGGTTCGCTCAAAAATCTCCTTAAGCTCATCATCCAGAGCCTGCCTTGCACGCTCCCTTTCCTTATGTGAAGCCGGCTCCCCAGAGCCGGATGTTAAACGTTCCGGTTCAGCTGCAGACAGATTTTTTTCCAATATACTCTTTTCCGGCTTCCATCCTGTATCTATGTGCATGAATTCCCTGACCTTGTACCAGGGGATGATCACCCCTGCACCGTGCTGGCAGAATACGGAGGATCCGGAATTTTTCAGATCCTGTTCGGGATCATAACCTTTATTTAATATCACCTCTTCGGCATTATGGCAGGGGGCATATTCCTTAAAAGAAGTAAAGAACCTCCCTTCTCCGGAAGTGTAGGTCAAAACCGTCCGCGCATAATCCTTTATCTCGGAAGCCGGAACAGTGCCTCTCAATATGGAAACCGTCCCATCGGCAGATAAATCCGGCGCCCCGGAGGTTGCCGACATGGCTGAAAGATCTGTCATTGCCCGTCCTACCGCAGATGACGGGATCTCCAGAATATAATTCAGCACCGGTTCCAGAAGCTGCATTTCAGACATCATCAATCCCTGCCGCACAGCTCTGTATGTGGCCTGTCTGAAATCACCGCCTTCGGTATGCTTTTCGTGGGACTTCCCTGCGATAAGGCTGATCTTCATATCTGTGATCTCGGCGCCTGTAAGAATTCCCCTGAATCTCCTCTCCTTTAAATGTGTGAGGATCAGCTTCTGATAGTTTTCCGTGAGATAGTCCCTTGGGCATTCATTGCAGAGTACAAGGCCGCTGCCTCTCTCCCCGGGCTCAAGCATGAGATGTACTTCCGCATAATGCCGCAGGGGCTCGTAGTGGCCTACTCCTTCCACACATTTTAAGATTGTTTCTTTATAAATAATCTCCGGCGGCTCAAAAGAGATAACATAACCAAAACGTTCCCTCATAATATCGCTTAAGATCTCTGTCTGGACATTTCCCATGATCTCCGCCGTTATTTCCCCCGTATCCTCATCATGGGAAATATGAAGCATAGGTTCCTCTTCTTCAATGATCCTTAATTCCTCCAGGGATCTTATGATATCTGCACCTTCCGGAAAAATGATCCTGCAGCGTTCCAAAGGCTGCAGCAATCCCTCTTCTTTGCCGTTCTCTATGCCTAAACCCATTCCCGCAGCGGTTCCGGACAGTCCCGCGACTGCACAGACCGTACCGGAGGCTGCTTCCTGGACAGCTTCATATTTTTCCCCGGAATAGAGACGTATCCCGTCCACTTTTTCACCGTTTATCTCATCCCTTATCCTTAAAGAACCACCGGTGATTTTAAGCCAGGTAAGCCGCGTATTCTGATCTCTGCTTATTTTATAAACCCGGGCTCCGAATTCTTCGGGATATTGTGGCGGGAGCGTAAGCCTGTCCAGTCCCTGTTCCAGCGCGTCTATGCCCTCCATTTTCAGAGCTGCTCCGAAATACACCGGAAATAGCTTTCTGTTTTTTATTAGCAAGGGGAGGTCATCATCTTCAACGCCTTTCCCCTCCTCCAGATATCTCTCCATCAAGACGTCGTCCAGCACAGCAAGATTTTCCTGAACTTCCGTATCAGAAAACCTTTCTGGAACGGAACCGTTAAAACGGACACATCCCTCTGACAGCCTTTTTTTAAGGACATCCATCAGGTCATCTTCAACAGAATCGGAAAGATCCATTTTATTCACGAAAATAAACACAGGGATCCTGTAATGATCAAGCAGCTTCCATAGGGTACGTACCTGTCCGGTGATCATATCTGGAGCGCTGATAATAAGAAGTGCGTAATCCAGCACCTTTAACACCCGTTCCATTTCGGCGGAAAAATCCGCATGTCCGGGAGTATCCAGGATAGTTACAGCCTTTGAAGCGGTCTCAAGACGCGCAGTTTTTGAAAAAATAGTGATACCCCTTGACTTTTCAAGCGCATGGGTATCAAGGAAAGCGTCTTTATGATCCACTCTCCCCATCTCCCTTATGGCACCGCACTTAAACATCAGGGCTTCAGAAATGGTGGTTTTTCCCGCATCCGCATGAGCGCATATGCCCAGGGATATCCCCTTTTTAATCATCAGTAATCAACTTTCATAAGGCAGAGGCCTCCGGGATCCGCAGTAGGTCCGGCGTTTTTTCTCTCCCGGGACTCAATGATCCCTTCAATGTCATCAGGACTTATTTCCCCATATCCAACAGATAAAAGGGTTCCTGTCATTATACGAACCATATTCTGTAAAAAACCATTTCCGTGGAAATAGATGCGTATATAGGAGCCCTGGGTTTCTATATTTATGGTGTCAACTACCCGGATGGTGGATTTCTTCATTTTTGGATTGCCGCAGAAGGCCCGGTAATCATGCATTCCGGTCATGTGTCCCGCTGCTTCCCTCATCAGCTCCACATCCGGCATTTTTTCCAAAACCGTCACATATTTCCGGTCAAAAACAGGTTTTCCATCGCCATGCCACAGGGTATACCTGTAGGTCTTGCCCTTTGCCTTAAAGCGGCTGTGAAACCTGTCAGCGGCGATCCTTACGTCGTTTACGCTGATGTCCTCCGGCAGGTATTTATTCATGTAAAGCTGTATCTCTTCAGGAGACAGCTCTGTTTCAAGGAGAACATTGCAGGTCATGGCTCTGGCATGGACCCCGGCATCCGTGCGTCCCGCTCCTATCACGGTGATGCTTTCGTCTTCCGGCAGTCCGGCCATACGGTTAAGCACATTTTCCAGCTTTCCCTGTATGGTCATATCGGTATTCGGCTGGTGTTCCCATCCGTAATACCTGGTGCCGTCATAGCTTATGGTCATTTTATAATTAAGCCTGTCCATCTGCCGTAATTAACCGATTTCCTTTTCATGCAGCTCCTGGATATCATCAATGGCTGAGAGCATGGGCTTAATGTCTTTCCCCTTAAGCTTCCTGTCCACGTAATTCCCGGTGATCTGCATAACCACTCCGCTCAGGGAGATAACGCCTATAAGGTTGGGGATGGCCATCATACCGTTAAAGGTGTCCGAAAGATCCCATGCCAGGCTTAGATCCATTGTAGCCCCGATAAGGATAAAGACCACGAAAATGATCTGGTAGAATTTAACCGCCTTTGTGCCGAAGAGATATTCAAAGCCCTTGCTTCCGTACTGGCTCCAGCCCAGAACCGTGGAAAATGCGAAGAAAAGGATCGCAATAGCTATAAAGCCTGCGCCTGCCGATCCGAATACAGTTGAAAAGGCGTCCGCAACAAGAGCCGTGGAAACCTGCTCTGACAGAACCTCTCCGGTGTTTAAGTCTACAAGTCCGCTGGAAAGTACCGCAAAAGCCGTCAGTGTACAGACTACTATGGTATCCGCAAACACTTCAAAGATGCCCCACATCCCCTGTACAACAGGCTCTCTTACATTTGAACTGGAGTGTACCATAACAGAGGAACCCAGACCTGCTTCATTGGAAAATACGCCTCTCTTCATTCCCCACTGCACAGCGACTGCAACGCCGCTGCCAACGATACCGCCGCCGACGGCCTTCATTCCGAAGGCACCTTTTATTATAGCGGTAAATACGGCTCCCGCCTTGTCAATATTTAAGATAAATACCACCAGCGCACCAACGAGATAGATGATGGCCATAAAAGGCACAAGCCGCTCGGTAACGGAGGCGATCCTCTTTAATCCCCCTACTATTACCAGACCCGCCAGCACCATAAGTATCACGCCTGTAGCTATGACCGGAATGCCAAAGGCGGAATTCATATTTATGGCTATGGAGTTGATCTGACTCATATTACCTATTCCGAAGGAAGCAATTACACAGAATATACTGAAAAGAACAGCAAGAACAGCGCCTATCTGCTTACATCCTTTTTTAGCTCCGAGGCCGTCCTTTAAGTAATACATGGCGCCGCCGCACCACTCATCCCGCTCGTTGCGTCTGCGGTAATAAATTCCCAGCACGTTTTCCGAGAAATTGGTCATCATTCCGAAAAATGCCACTATCCACATCCAGAAAATGGCTCCTGGACCGCCTGAAACGATGGCTGCGGCCACTCCCGCGATATTACCGGTACCTATGGTGGCCGCCAGGGCTGTACAAAGACTCTGGAACTGGGATATCTGCATATCATCCTTGTCCGTATGGGCTGTTACATGCGAATCCCTGAATATCCCGCCAATGGTATTCTTTACCCAGTGTTTGAAATGTGAGACCTGGAATACCTTTGTGAGGGCGGTCATGAGAATTCCCGTTCCCACCAGAAGTATCAGCATGGGAAGACCCCATACAAACCCATTTACGGCTGAATTAATGCTTTCTACTGTGCTTATCATATTAACTCCTTATAAATCTGTTTTTGGAAGCCGGTCTTTCGTACCTGATATATCAGAACAGTTACTTAGAATCTGTTAAAAAAGGCGCCCGACCACCACGTCAAAACGCCTTTGTTTACGACAGACCATTATATAGAAAAAATGAAATATTGCAAGAGCTTTTCGTTACTATTCAGCCAGATCCCCCGCTATTGTCTCATCTGCCATGCCCTGACACTTGCCAGAAGCTGCCTTTCCGGATCTTCATTGTAAGAAACTATCTTAAGCGTAACCGGTTGGAGATCCTCTCCCAGCATCAGCCGGTAATGCAGCTTGAAAGCGCCGTTTTCATCAATTTCACGCAGTACATTTTCCTTTGTAAAGCCCTCAAGATACCTTGGCAGGTCTTCCGGACAGACCACTTTTTTTCCGTCCTCTGCGCCCTGGAGGAAGAAATCATCCCCCTCCTTCGCAAAGCCAAAAGTCTCATATTCCTCGGAGGATGTAAATTCGATATATCGCCCGGTATCCATATGAATCGCATAGAGTGACAGGTAGTCCTCACTTATCGCCATGATCCTGGCAAGGGAAGTACGTTCTTCCCTTGCCTTCTGCAGCTGTTCCCTTAGCTTCATCTGGGCATCCACGGTACTGATACCGATGATGATCCTGTTTCCTCTGTGAAGGCGCGTGATCTTCATATTGTTGTATACAGGAATCCCAGTATCCATCAGGCGGTATGTTGTTGTAAATACACCCTGCTCATCCAGTTCACAAATTATATTTTCTTTCGTAAACCGATCCAGAAATAACTGCTGGTCTTCCTCATATACCCTTTCAAGAGCTTCCTTACCGACATTTTCAAAGAAGTCTGTCCCCTGACGCTTCTTCGACAGCTCATCCTCACCGGCAGAGGATATATATTCCGTGTATTGTCCGTTATCCATATCCACCACATAGATGTTGTTATAGTCGGCTGCCAGTGCCCTTGCGATATCCGCATAGGATTCATCCTCATTTGGTTCGGAAACGGACAGCACGGCAACAGCCACCGCAACGCTTCCGTCTACCGGATTGATATCGATCCTCCGCGCAAAGGAACGGACCTCGGAACCATCAGGCATCTTCTCCTCATAAAATGCTTTCATTCCCTGCTCACAGCAGGTTTTTACGATATTCCTGGTAAATGCCGCATCGTATTTATGATATTCAGGTTTCGCCGATGATATATCGATTCCGAAAAATCTTTTAATGAAATCCCGGTAGGATTGGTTGCTCCGTACGAAGCGGGCTTTATCGCCCATAATCTCAATAACCCCCATCGGAAGAATGTTATATGCATGCTTGATGTTATTTACTTCATCGCTTGCAACCATACCGAGATCGTAGAGATTGACCCGGCCGATGGATTCAAAATAAGCGGCAGTCCGGAAGTCCTCAAAAGCGATCTTATCATCGCTTTTGTCGATCTCAAGTATTTCTTCATAAGGATTGGGTTTACTGAAATAGTAGCCCTGCAGCTTTGAGCATCCGATCTCCTGCAGGAAACGAACCTGATTCTCAGTCTCAACCCCTTCACAAACAGTATCCACACCGAGACTTGTGGCCATCTTCATCATCTCAGTCAGGATGATCTTCCCGCCCTCGCCCTCATCAAGCCTGCGCAGGAAACTCATGTCGAACTTTATAAGGTCAAAGGGGATACTCTGAAGTACATTCAGGGAAGAATATCCGCTGCCGAAATCATCCATCCAAACCGGGAATCCCAATTTCCTGAAGCGTTCTATCTGTTCCTTCATGAACTCAAATTCGCCGCCGATGATACTTTCGGTGATCTCTATCGATATCATATCCCGCCCGAAATCCGAGTCATCAACGCGTTTCCTGATCTCTTCCACTATATCACAGGCATCGAAATCCGACCTGGAAAGATTGATGGAATGCGGAACGACACCAAGACCACGTTCCTCCATATTCTTCATCTTTTTAAGGGTCTGTTCCAGGATAAACAGATCCAGCTTGTAGATCAGCCCCGTTTCCTCCAGGTGCGGAATGAAATCTGCAGGGGACAGAAAGCCCTTCTCGGGATCGATCCACCTTGCCAGGGCTTCTTCATCGCATACCCTGCCGTTTACTGCCCGTACAATCGGCTGATAATAGACTTTGATCCAGTTTTCAGCGATGGCGCGGTCAATATTTGCCTTGATATACCTGCGTTTTATTTCATATTCACTGAGTTCCCTGTCATAGAAATTGCAGGAGGAGACATCCGTTGCCGGTATCGCGTCACAGGCAACCTTGGCCCTGTCGTAAGCCGTACCGGCAGAAACATCCTCTATGCTCCAGGGATAAACGCCCACTCTTACGGGAAGCGAATCCTTTCCATTGATCTTTTCAGCCTCAGCAAAGAAGCTGTGAAGTACCTTCTCCAGTCCCTCCTCTTTCGTAAATACGGCAAACCGGTCCGCCCCGATATGACAGCCGTTTTCATTTCCGAAGGTCTGTTTTAAGAGCCTGGCAAAGGTCTGAAGCATCCGGTCACCTTCCGCAAATCCCTTCCGATGGTTATAGTACTTCATACCGTTAAGATCCAGATACATCATCGCCGGTTCAAATCCCTGGTTCCGTATGGCGGCTTTTCCGGTTTCGGAGAGTTCCAGGAAATAGGTCAGGTTTGGAAGCCCTGTCAGATGATCAAAGCGGTTTATTCTTCCGATGTTTTCTTCATGGAGAGCATTTGCCAGGACATGCTCCATCGATATTTCCTGTGGCAGATCATTTTCATCGCAGATACCTTCATCCATGTACCAGATATGTGCGAGCCGTACCCCGTCTTTTTCCGTGATCACATGCTCTCCATGGGCGTGAAGCATCATATACCTCTTTCCGTCAGCCGTCTTTGTGCGATAGATCACATCGTAAACACCGTCTTCGGTAGCAAAACGTATTCCCTCTTCGGCAACCCGTGTCACATCCTCGGGATGGGTATCCCGGTACATGTTGTTATCCATCAGATAAATTGCCTCCTCACGGTCCTGAAAGCCGAATTTCTCGCAAAATCCGTCCGACAGCGCCAGAGTGACGATGCGTTTATCAATAAACTGATAGACAGCAAACGGAAACCGGAGTTTCTCAATGATGGCTCTTTCCTGTTCGGGTATCTCATATCTTTTCATGTGTTACCTCATCTTTTTCATCATAACGGCAGGAGCTTCAACACATATAAGTATATTAATTTTACCATTAAAAGTCCCTTTTATTCAATATAAAAAAGCAAACCCCCATTGCAAAAACTGACGCATTGTGCTATATTTTTTTATGTTTTTGATCCAAAGGCAGGATCTGCTGCCCAAGGAGAAAACTGCCGGCGTGGCGGAACTGGCAGACGCCCGGGACTTAAAATCCCGTGGGTAGTGATACCCGTACCGGTTCGATCCCGGTCGCCGGCACATTTGCCACAGATATGGGAGTACTGTATCTGTGGCTTTTTATTTTTGAAAAGTAACTATTCAAAACCATGTGATCAGGGAGGGCGAATCTTAAATTGCGTGGCTCTCAGAGAAAAGGAAGTTTGAACATGAAATACGACGTATTGCTTATTGGCGCAGGCCCCGGCGGAATCTTCGCCGCTTATGAACTGGTAAAGAAAAAGAAAGGCCTGAAGGTTGCGGTATTTGAGGCAGGACACTGCCTGGAAAAGAGGCTCTGTCCCATTGACGGGGAAAAAGTCAAAGCCTGTATCCACTGTAAAAGCTGCTCCATTATGCAGGGCTTCGGGGGCGCAGGGGCGTTTTCCGACGGAAAATACAATATCACAAATGATTTCGGAGGCACATTATACGAGCATATCGGCAGGAAGAAGGCCCTGGACCTGATGAACTATGTGGACAGCATAAATTTAAGCCATGGCGGCGAGGGGACAAAGCTTTACTCCACCGCAGGTACGGATTTTAAGAAAAAATGCATGCAGAACCGGCTTCATCTCCTGGATGCTTCCGTAAGGCACCTGGGAACGGATATCAATTATGTTGTTCTGGAAAAGCTGTATGCAGAGCTTAAAGATAAGGTGGATTTTTTCTTTGACACAAAGGTTGAAAAAATCGAGGTGCTGGATGCAGACAAAGAAAAACACACCGATGAAGATACTTTTGAGGAAAAGATAAATGCTGCATCATACCGGGTTTATTTCAGCGGGGATGCCAAAAAACACATAATCGAGGGCTATGCTGACGGCAGGGTCTGTGTCATTTCCGTAGGCAGGAGCGGCTCAAAATGGATGGAGGGCGTCAGTAAAGACCTGAAGCTTAAGACCCTGTCAAACAGGGTGGATATCGGTGTCCGTGTGGAGCTTCCGGCCGAGATCTTTTCCGATATCACCGACGAGCTCTATGAGGGAAAGATAGTATACCGGACACAGCTCTATGAGGACAAGGTCCGGACCTTCTGTATGAATCCCCACGGAATAGTCGTCAGTGAAAACACAAACGGCATAGTGACCGTAAACGGGCACAGCTTTGAGGATGAGAACAAGAAAACCGGCAACACAAATTTTGCCCTCCTGGTAGCAAAGCATTTTACAGCGCCCTTTAAGGACAGCAACGGTTACGGTGAGAGCATAGCCAGGCTTTCCAACATGCTTGGCGGCGGAGTTATCGTACAGCGGCTGGGTGATCTGGAACGTGGCAGAAGGACAAATCAGAAGCGGATAGACGAAAGCTTTGTGCGCCCGACCCTAAAGGCAACTCCTGGAGATTTAAGCCTTGTGCTTCCGAAACGCATACTGGATTCCATAATAGAAATGCTCCATGCCCTGGATAAAGTGGCTCCGGGTACAGCCAATGAGGATACCCTGATCTATGGCGTGGAAGTAAAATTCTACAATATGGAAGTGGTGCTGGATGAAAATCTGGAAACAGACTACCGGAATTTATTCTGCATAGGGGACGGAAGCGGTGTTACCCACTCCCTGTCCCACGCTTCCGCAAGCGGAGTTTATGTAGCGGATATAATTGCAGACAGGCTTTGAACAGCCTCTCTGATCTTTCCCAGATCTGAAAAAAAGGTGCCCTGGATCATCTCCTTTGAGCCGCCGCCCCTGCCGTTTAATTGTTCATTAAGGGTTTTTGCGGCGGCTTTAAGGTCGATCCTCGTGCTTGCTATCACATAGAGATACCCTGTTTCACCGCCCGTCTCCCCGCCATCCTTTTTAACGGAAGGAGCCGGAGCCAGAACAACAGATGTACCGGCTTTCCCGGATTTATTTAATCTGTCACAGAGCTTTCTGATCTCAATACCGTCCAGCTCGTTTTCCACAGTAAAAATAATATCATTTTCACTCTTCAGTTCCTGCACCCGCATATCAAAATAGCGACTGTTAAGGCCTGCGATACGGGCGGATTTTTCCGCTGATTCCTTTATCACATGCCTGACAGCATCAGTTACCTCATCAGGTTTTACCGAAAGCAGGTTTTTGATCTCCGTAACACTGTCCTGTTTATTTTCATAATCATACAGAGCCTTTTTCCCGCAGACCATCTCAAGGCGCACTCCTCCCTTATAGCGGATAAGAGACAGGATCTTTATAAGCCCTATCTCTCCTGTATGCTTCACATGCAGACCGCAGCAGGCACAGCTGTCAGCACCTTCTATATTGATGAGCCGCACCTTCCCCGAAAGCTCCTTCTTGCTCCTGTATTCCAGTGAATTAAGATCCTCTTCTGACGGAAACATTATGTTGACCAGGCAGTTTTTCCATACTACAGCATTTGCTTTTCTTTCAATATCCATGGCCTGTTCCCAATTAAGCTCCCCGGAAATATCAATGGTTATCACATCAGACATATGGAAGCCCACATTTTCATATCCGAATTCTGAATGGATAAGTCCGGAAACAATGTGTTCCCCGCTGTGATTCTGCATAAGAGAAAAGCGGAAATCCCAGTCGATCTCCTCATAGACTTCTGCTCCCTCCGGAACGGGGGCTGGAAGAAGCAGGCTGACCGTGTCTTCTCCGGACCGCTTTACGTCTATAACTTCAAGGCGCTCCCCTCCCGGCAGGATGAGAAATCCCCGGTCAGAGGGCTGTCCCCCTCCCTCGGGGTAAAAAATCGTGTCGTTGAGAATGACTTCATAACCCTTTTTCCCGGGAATACAGGATATGGCCTTTGCATCATGCTCTGTAGAATAAGGATCCTTATAAAAAGCTTCTTTGAATTCCATTGTTTGTACCTCGCCGCGTTTACTTTGCATAGAGGATGTTACAGCCCTGTTTTTTTTATGTCAATATCCTTTTAGGGGCGATACAGCATGTAACAATGTTAATTATTTTAAAAAAATGCCGATATAATAATTGAAAGAGGC
This sequence comes from uncultured Lachnospiraceae bacterium, assembly GCA_946407725.1. Taxonomy (GTDB): domain Bacteria; phylum Bacillota; class Clostridia; order Lachnospirales; family Lachnospiraceae; genus NK4A144. The sequence goes on along the minus strand of CAMJPM010000045.1, from coordinate 10,427 downwards.
AGGTAGTTGGCAATCGTAGATGCACAAGGAGGTGAGTTTATGATGATGGTAACACAGTACATGCCTTATCCGGCATTAAGGTACGAGCCTCCGCCCCACGCGGTAGCAGCCGTAGGAATAGCGGCAAGAACGTCCTCCGGAAACAACTTCGAGGACAGGCTCAAAGCAAAGAAAAAACAGGAGGTGAAAGGCAGAATAAAAAAGAAAAAAGAAGAAGACAGAGATACCTATGAACACGCATTACCTGAAACTGAAGATATGTACGCTATGGAAAGGGCAGAAAAACTATTATGGTGATCCTCGAAACCTAAGCGGCTGGCACGAGACATAAGCTCCGGGCCGGCCGCTATTCTATTGCACTTTTTGATTTGCTGATCAGTAAAAAATCTGTTGTCTGGATGTCCGGTAATTAAGGACAAGGCCGCCGGTTCCCGGTACACGTATACGAAGCTTTCCCCGGGATACCGTATATTCCGCGGTTTCGGTGGTAAAGCCCTCGGAATGTGTTAAAATGAGCCTTTTTACCCGGCATTCAGTGGGGATGCCTGCAATCCAGACGTCTCCGCACCAATCCACATCATGATTATTATTATTCAGTATCACTACCGAAGACGAGTTCCTGTTAAACCTCGCATAGGAAAGTATGCCCTCGTCATCTCCGTTTGAAGGTACCGGAATAACGCTCCCCGTGAGGAACTCGGTATTTTCCTTATGTATCCTTATGCAGGCCCGGTGATAGTCTATGAGCTCAAAATCCTCATTTCCCCAGGGGTAAGACCTTCTGTTATCCGGATCGGTAAACCCGCAGAGTCCTGCCTCGTCTCCGTAATATATAGTGGGGGCACCCTGCCAGGTCATCTGGAAAAGCACTGCTTCCCTCATGACTGCCTTATTTACTCCTTTTTCTGCAGCCTCCGGGCCCATTTTGTCAACTCTTCCCACGGTGCGGTTGGTACGGGTTAAAAATCTGGAGTGGTCATGATTTGAAAGCTCATTCATGGCACAGAACCCCGAGCCGCCGGAGAACTGCCTTCTGTGAGCCCTCATTGCTCCCCAGAAAGCCATGGGATTATTTATAAGATCTGCCCTGTACTCATCTGAGTGCTTCTGCATTCCGGTCAGGAACCAGCTTATGGGTTCCATAAAGGCATCATAATTCATTATGGTGTCCCACTCGCCGTTTGATATCCAGCCCTCTGCATCGCCGTAATGCTCCGCAAGAACTATGGCATTGGGATTGGCTTCCCTGACAGCATCCCTGAAATCCCGCCAGAATCTGTGGTTAAATTCCGGGGTATGACCCAGATCCGCAGCTACGTCCAGCCTCCATCCGTCCGCGTTATAAGGGGGAGAAACCCATTTTTTGGCTATTCTCAGAATATATTCATATAATGCCGGAGAATCCTCATAATTCAGTTTAGGGAGTGTCTCATGTCCCCACCAGCCGTCATAGGTACCGTTATCCGGCCACTTGTTCTCATCATAAAAACGGAAAAAAGATCTGTACGGGCTATCTGCGCTTATATATGCTCCCTGTGCATAGCCCTCCTCCTTCTCGTAGATCTTTTCCCTGTCCAGCCATTTATTGAAAGAGCCGCAATGATTGAATACTCCGTCAATTATTACCTTTATCCCCATGGAATGGGCTCTTTGTACCAGCTCGGCAAACAGGGCGTTTCCGGCCTCCAGATTATTCCGGTTTGTCACCCTCTTAATATACTTTGTGGCAAAACGGTTTTCCGTGGAATCCACCAGGCACTCTCCGCCGTCCTCCACTATCACTCCATAGTGGGGATCAATATAATCGTAGTCCTGAATGTCATATTTATGGTTTGAGGGAGACACAAAAAGAGGGTTAAAATAGATTACATCAATTCCCAGCTCCTTGATGTAGGGAAGCTTATTCATGACACCCCTGAGGTCTCCGCCGTAAAAGCGCCTTACATCCATATTGGCCGGAAGGGAGTTCCAGTCAGTCACTCTTTCGGAATATCCGCCCAGATAATAATACTCATGATCCAGCACATCATTGGAAGGATCCCCGTTACAGAACCTGTCCGTAAATATCTGGTACATCACGGCTCCGCGGCTCCACTCCGGTGTCCTTAAATCCGGGATAAGTCGGAATTCATCCATGCATACCGCGGAATCCTCCAGCCCGCTCCTTCCGTAGGAAACCTTCATATTTCCGCTGTGGATCTCAAAATGGTAAAAGAAAGCCTGCTCGCCTATGCTGATCTGGCCCTCATAATAGTCAAAATTTCCTTCTGAAGCCGATTTTTCCATCTTTATCATGGCGCCTCTTGCGGAAATAAAGACCTCATCCACATTGCTGCGTCCGGTCCTGAAACGGAGTGTGACTTCGGAGTTTTTCCGGGGCTCCATGGGAGATACATAGTCCTCGGTCATGTCCGCATATACCGCCTTGTAATTGAATACAGGACGCATTCCCATGATATATATGATGTTTTTCCGGTTTTTCTCGCTGTTTGTCATTCTTGCCTTTTCTCCGCCCGCTGTCTCTCCAAAACTGCTGTTTTTTATCCCTTGCCGGGGAACTGTTTAAATCCCTAAATCAGATAAGAAACAGCTCTGCTATGAATACCGCAAGGCAGGCTCCCGCTGCCACCGTAAGAAGTCCCTTTCTCAGAAATGCCAGAACCAGCGCTGCGATAAAGCCCGCTGCCGCGGAATAAACGCTTCTTGTGGCTGTAAAAATAGCCGGCACTGTCATGGCTGAAAGCGTGACATACGGAACATAATATAAAAATGATTTAATAAAAGGGCTTTTTATCTCCTTCCGGATAACCGTTAATGGAAGTGCCCTGATAATATATGTAACAAGTGCCATCACCAGGATGTAAATATAAACATTACCCTTCATTGGCTGCTCCTTCCGTCCCCTGAGGGAAAAGCAGCGCTGAAAGCACTGAAACCGCCACTGTGACGATGATTATCCTGGTTCCGGAAGATATCTCTTTCAGAACCGGCGCAAAATAAAACAATGATGAACAGCCTGCCGCAATAAGGGAAGCAATGGCGACATTCCTGTTTTCCCTTGCCGGAGGCACCACAATAGCTACAAACATGCCGTAGAGTGCAACTCCCAGCGCGCTGATCAGAGCCGCCGAAAGGATCTCTCCCGAAAAGGCTCCGAGAAAGGTACCCAGAACCCAGCCTAAAACAGCGGTGATTATGGCTCCTGCGGAAAAGGCAGGTGCAAGGACACCTTTCCGCATGATACTTACGGCAAAAATCTCATCCGTGACACCAAATGCTATGCCCAGCCTTTTATATACCGGAAGATCGGGATCGATCTTCTGGGAAAGGGCTGTACTCATCAGCATATACCGGAGATTTATGATAAACTGCACTCCCGCCATTTCAATATACGAGCCTGCAGCGGCAATAACCGATATTCCGGCAAACTGTCCCGCACTGGTGACATTGGTAAGTGAGATCAATGTGGCCTGAAAGACCGACAGGCCTGAGGAAACCGCCTGTATACCGAATGCAAAGGACACCGCCAGATATCCCAGCGCTATGGGTATGCCTGCCTGAACGCCCTCTTTGAAATTTTTGACACTGTCAGAAGGATTTGATCGCATCTTCGGAGTCGTCCTTGTTCTCCTCTATTTCAATTATTTTTACGTCATAACCCACATCACTGTTTACGCTGACGTGGCATACATCCCCCTTCTTATGTCCGAGAAGCGCCTTTCCTATAGGAGATTCAATGCTGATATAGTTTTTCAGCGAATTACCGCGAATACTTGTTACGATCTTATACCTCTCCCGGCTCTTATCATCCAGAAACTCCACTTCCACAAAATTATTCAGACCCACCTCGCCGCTTTTAGAGCTGTCGTCAATGATCACTGCGTATTTCAGCATATTATCCAGATATCTGATACGGCTCTCATTTTCGTTTTTGGCTTTCTTTGCAGCATAGTACTCAAAATTCTCGCTAAGGTCTCCCTGGGCTCTCGCCTCCTTTACTGCCTCAATAAGCTTTGGCCTCTCTACAAGCTTTCTCTCTTCTATTTCTTTCTCTATCTTCTTTACATCGCTCTTTGTGAGCTCTGCTCTTCCCTTAACCATTTTCTGTTCCTATCCTGTCCGGACTTATGCCCTTTTGACCCATTGTACTGATTATAATGCATTTTCACCTTTTATGTCTACCTGACGGCACTTCACGTGACAAATGAGTGACAATCGTAACGGGTGGCAGCATAACCCCTGAAGTGAAAAACAGCCAGCCGGGGTAGGCTGACTGTCTTCGGAGAAGGTATTTCTTATCTTTGGGGTATAGTTTGTGAAAAACTATATCATGTATTGGGGGGTACGCAGATAATATACCATTACCCTCAAATGTAAACAAGATGCATGCTCAACAAATTTTACAAAAACACTGCTTGTTTTTTGTCGATTTTTACCAAAGAGCCTCAAATTCCTCTTTTGTAAGCTTTTCCTTTTTAATGAGCTCCTCTGCACACTTCACAAGAACTTCCCTGTTGTCGTGGATAAGCTCCTCCGCCCTTTGATAGCACGAATCTATGATGTACTTGACCTCATCATCTATCTCACCTGCGGTTTCCTCGGAATGGCTCCTGGGATGTGCCATATCCCGGCCAATAAAGACCTCCTCATCCCCGGTATCATAGCTCACCACACCAAGCCTGCTCATACCGAACTTGGTAACCATGGCTCTTGCTTCCTTGGTGGCCTGCTTTAAGTCCTCGCTGGCACCGGTGGTGATATCTCCACAGAACATGGCCTCCGCCACCCTGCCGCCCATTTTCGCGATAATCTCATTTATCATCCGGGTTTTGGTCATAAATTCCTCGTCATGTTCAGGAAGCGGCATGGTGTAGCCCGCTGCCCCTATTCCCGTGGGAATAATGGAAATGGTATACACCGGCCCCACCTCAGGCAGCACATGGAAGAGCACTGCGTGTCCGGCTTCATGGTAAGCCGTGATCTTTTTATCACGTTCGCTAACTATCCTGCTCTTCTTCTCTTTTCCTATACCTACCTTTATAAACGACTGCTGGATATCCTCCTGTTTTATATATTTCCTGTTTTCCTTTGCCGCAAGAATGGCAGCCTCATTTAACAGATTCTCCAGATCTGCTCCGGTAAAACCGGTGGTGGACTGTGCCGTCTGATGGAGATCCACATCATCCCCCAGAGGCTTCTTTCCGGCATGGACTTTAAGTATCTCCTCCCTGCCTCTTACGTCCGGGCGGCCCACTGCCACCTTTCTGTCAAATCTGCCGGGACGCATAATGGCGGGATCCAGAATGTCCACCCTGTTGGTGGCAGCCATTACGATAATGCCCTCGTTTTCGCCAAAACCGTCCATTTCAACCAGCAGCTGGTTCAGGGTCTGTTCTCTCTCGTCATGCCCGCCGCCAAGACCGGTACCTCTCCGTCTTGCCACAGCATCTATTTCATCTATGAAAACAATACAGGGTGCATTCCTTTTCGCGTCCTCAAAGAGATCACGAACTCTGGAAGCACCTACACCCACGAACATCTCAACAAAATCAGAACCCGAGATGGAGAAGAAAGGAACTCCCGCTTCACCGGATACAGCCTTGGCAAGAAGGGTCTTTCCTGTTCCGGGAGGGCCTACGAGAAGAATACCCTTTGGTATCCTTGCACCCAGCGAGATATATTTCCCCGGATCTTTAAGGAAATCCACTACTTCCTCCAGATCCTCCTTTTCCTCGTTAAGACCGGCCACGTCCTTAAACGTGATCTTCTGGTCTCCCGCCATGATCTTTACCGCCCGGGATTTACCGAAGTTCATCATACGGGCGTTCCCACCCCCTCCGACCTGGGCATTCATAAAGGACATGAGTATAAAGAAGACCACAAGGGAAAGGATCACAGGCAGTGCAAAGCTTATTATCCAGCTTTCCCTCTCCACGTCAGCTGAAGAATAGCCGGGATAGATCTTTTTCAGCTCTTCCTCTGCCGATCCCACATCAGCCACATAAAGGGTCTTTACCGTGCCGTCCTTTATACTTATCACAAGTGATCCGGTGGGAACCTCTTCATTGGGCCTCACCTCTATACCCGTTACCTGATTTTCCTTTATATCATTTAGCAGCTCCGCATGTGTGTAGCTGTTCACTGTCCTGTTTCTGTCATTAAAAGCCATAAAGAGCATTACTATGGCTATAATGATAAGCAGAAACATCAATATGCTTCTTACTCCGTAGCTTTTTTTCAACGTTTACTCCTCCGGGTTACCTTTACAATACAACACAGCCAATATATGGCAGATTTCTGTATTTCTGGGCATAGTCCAGGCCATAGCCCACAACGAATTTATCCGGGATATCAAAGCCGTTATAATCTATGTCCACGTTGGTCACCCTTCTGTCAGGCTTGTTTAACAGTGAACAAAGCTTCAGGCTTTCCGGTCCTCTTGTACGAAGTATGTCCATAAGATAATGCATGCTCCTTCCGGAATCGATTATATCCTCCACTACGATTACGTTTTTTCCTCTTATGGGTTCATCCAGATCCTGGACGATTTTTACGACACCGCTGGATTCCGTCTCATTTCCATAGCTGGAAACCCTCATAAAATCGAAGTATACCGGTACCGTAATCCTTTTTGCCAGCTCACAGGCAAAAAAGCAGGCTCCCTTCAGGATACAGATAATGGTTATCTCTTTTCCCTCATAATCACGGCTGATCTCAGCTCCCAACTCCCTGATCCTTTTATCCAGTGTCTCTTCGTCAAATAAAACCTCGATCCTGTCTGCCATAGCAATCCTTTCCGTCGCTCTTCCTAAGTATTTACACCCTCAAGCAACACCTTCAACACCCTTTTTGTTTCTTCCGTAACCTTATATCCGTGGCCTATCCGGAGACCGGGGATCCAGACAGCCTCATTTCCGTCAGCCAGGAAAAATAACCTGTTCCTGTCCTCCTCCGGAATTTTTTCCTCTATAAAAAGATCCTTGACCTTTTTACTCCCTCCCTGTATGGAAATCCTGTCCCCGGGTCTTCTTGTCCTCCACACAGCACCGTTTTTGATTTTATCATAGTCAAGCCATTTCGTATATGCAAGAACAGGGATAATTTCGGGTTTTTCCATCAGCATCCCCGTAACCCTGCTTCCATCGGGCAGTTTTATCTCCGTTTCAATGCCGTCCTCCCTTACGGGAAAAACTATCTCCAAAAATCCGTCCGGATACAAAGTCTCATCGTTTCCGGTTGAAATATTGTTATCCTTAAGAAAATAAAGATCCCCGAAGCTGTTCCTTACAGTTATGCTGTAAGGCAGTGACAGCATTCTTCCACTCATGGCCCCCGTGAGCATTTCCGTATCATGCACATGAACAGCGCTGATATCCTTTTCCTTTCCGACCAGGGTGGTAATACATCGTTTGATCACGGCATCCTTAAGGATCTTCGGTATCCCGTTTAACGGCTCCGTCCTTAAGACCAGCTTTTCCGGCATTCCCGAAAGGTCCGCTGCTTTTTGAAAGTATCCCTCCGCCCGGGATTCGATATACTCCCGGGCCTCGTCTATCCTTTCGGCTGCCTCCAGCATATGCTTTAAGGCCGCGGAATTAATCCTCTCCGCCTCCGGGATGATACTGTTTCTTATACGGTTTCTGGCATAGGAAAGATCCGCATTTGTTTCATCAGTCCTGTATAATATGCCCTTTTCCCGGCAATAGACCTCTATTTCCTCTCTGGTAAATGGCAGGAGCGGCCTTATTATCTTTCCGCTTACCATCCGTATCCCGCCAAGTCCCTTTAAGCCCGTTCCGCGAAAGAGGTTAAACAGCAGGGTTTCGACAGAGTCCTCACAGTGATGGGCGATGGCTATCTTGTCCGGCTCCCCTTCATAAAAAATACGGTATCTTAAGATCCTTCCTGCCTCCTCCTCGGAAAGTCCCTCTTTACTTGCAAAGGCAGGCACATCAACCCTGACAGATCTGAATCCTATCCCCAGCTTTTCACACTCTTTTCTTACATATTCTTCATCTTCATCGGCACTTTTTCCTCTGATGCCGTGGTGTACATGGAGCGCTTCCGGATAAAAATCCATTCTTTCCCTTAATTCACACATCAAAAAAAGGAGGCACATGGAATCTGCTCCTCCTGAAACGCCTGTAACAACCCTGTCTCCTTTTTCGATCATGCGGTGATCCCTGATCACCTGATAGACCCTGTCCGTTGTGATCATTTTTCCCTGTCCGGTTTGAAAATCACCTCTCCGTCATGGACCAGCCCCAGTCTGCTCTCTGCCACTTCCTCCACATACTTCTTGGTCTTTGTGTATTTCTCGTATTCCTGAAGCTCGCCCGTCCTTTCCTTCTCTTTTTCTATTTCCTTCGTAAGCTCTTCTTCCCTGGAAAGGTAGGTATTGTATTTATCCCGCAGCCTCATTCCATCTATGGAAACAACAGCCAGAAGCATTCCTACAACTATGGCTATCAGGAAACAGGCAAATTTATTATGTTTTTTTCTTCTGAATGCCGGTGTCCTTGACATCTATACTCCTTTTTGGCAAAAACAGGTGTTTTTATATCTTTTCTAATAATAGCTGTTATTTATAAGAATGTCAACTGTTAAATTGTATCTATTTCAATCCCTCACACACCTTCGCAAAAATTGATTACAATTAATTAACATACTCATACATTTCTTCAGCCTCTTCTTTACGAACCACCTCTTTTACATCCTTTACCCTTACCCTGACATTGCGGTTTCCAAAGGCAATTTCTATGATATCTCCGGGTTTTACCTCTGTTCCGGCCTTTGCGGTTTTATCGTTTATCAGCACCCTGCCGGCATCACAGGCCTCATTTGCAATGGTTCTTCTCTTTATTAGTCTTGATACTTTAAGATATTTATCCAGTCTCATTTTTTCTCGTTACTACTCCTATCGGTGCCCCTGCGATAATACAAAAGGACATGTGCTGCAGCACATGTCCCCGAAAGTCTTATCTCAAAACAGATTATTTCTTGTTTACAAGATCCTTAAGAGCCTTTCCAGCCTTGAACTTAGGTGCCTTTGAAGCAGCTATCTTCATAACATCGCCGGTCTGGGGATTTCTGCCCTCTCTTGCAGCCCTCTTGGATACTTCGAATGTACCAAAGCCTACAAGCTGAACCTTATCACCCTTCTTAAGCTGTGCGGAAACAACATCTGTAAAAGCCTTTACAGCAGCTTCAGCATCTTTCTTTGTCAGGCCTGCCTTATCGGCAACAGCAGCAACTAATTCTGTCTTGTTCATTTTGAACTCCTCCTCTTAATCGAGTTTTCTTTGAATTTATGTGGCCTCCTCAGACCACCAGATATACTTATATACGTTTTATACGGCTTTGTCAAGGAAAAAACACCAAAAATCCTGTAAAACACCTTAAAAAAGGGGTTTTTACCCGGTTACGGAGCTTAATCTGCCGGTAAAAAGGACTATTCCGCTCTTAGTGTCCCGGATAAGGAAAATAAAGGGTTTGTCAGCTATAAAGTCCTCCGTTTCTTCTTCCGTGGGAGCTATTGATGTAAGCTGCATAATAACCTCGGTGACCGCAGCTGCCCTGCTGCCCTCTTCATCCACCTCCACCACCGCACGGTGGCATACATCCGAGATTTTCAGGTCTTCAGCCAGGAGGGAAAAATCCGCGCTATTCGAAAAAGCTCTTTCCATCCCCAGGGATTTCAGCTTCTCCTTTAGCTCCGGCAGTTCCAGATCCATTTTAAATCTGGGGATCACCAGACTTGAAAGCATTACAGGCTCTGCATTATCAAGCTTTTCCATAAGTCCGGAAGCCGTTATTTCATCAAATATTCCTTCTGCATTCTTTTTTTCCGGATCCTTATACATAAACAGATCCATTTCAAAGTTTCCGCCCTGATAGGGCAGAGCCACGGCCTTTACTCCGTTTTCACCGGAAATATAGCGGCGTCTTACCTCATCCATGTGCATCATGTCCGTATCGGTATCTCCGTTTTCTCCGTGGAAGGTTTCCGTAAAAGTATTGTCGGCTGTGAATTTATCCTCCCATTCCCCATAAAAATATACAGCGTTCAATATGTCCGCAACGGTGTTTTCGTCTGCCGATGATGAGTAATCACTTATCATGTTCTCTGTTGCAGTCTTTACCCACTCTTTTATCTCGTTCCGGACAGTATTGGTGTCCTTAAAATCCACTGTTCTGAATTCCCCGTTAAAGAATTCCTTTGCGGGCTCTTCAAAATCCGATGCATACCCCGGACTGAGCTCAAGGGTTTTATCTATAAAAAGGCCGTTGGCAGTATTAAAATAAGCACTCTTTTCCTTACTTCCGCTGTTAAAGGCCTTTATTTCTTTCTTAAATCCTTCAAGATTCCCTATGCAAAGGGTATCATCCATGCATTTCCTGGTTTCCCCCGCTGCAGCCAGATCCGA
>CAMJPM010000044.1 GCA_946407725.1 uncultured Lachnospiraceae bacterium | reverse complement strand
AAGTGTATGATACTTGAACATTTTACCGATCACCTTTCTTATATATCAAGCTTTTCTCAGCTGTTCTTCTTTTCAAAATCTTCCATGAATTCCACCAGCTTGCTAACCCCCTCCTCAGGCATGGCGTTATAGATGGAAGCCCTCATTCCTCCTACTGACCTGTGTCCTTTGAGGTTTACGAAGCCTGCGGCTTCACTTTCCGAAATGAACTTCTTATTGAGCTCATCATCTCCGGTTACGAAGGGAACGTTCATAAGTGAGCGGTATTCCTTCTCCACCGTGCCCTTGAACATCTTTGAGCTGTCCAGATAGTCATATAAAATCTTTGCCTTCTTCTCATTCTTTTCCTTCATGGCCGTAAGACCGCCCTGTTCCTTTATCCACTTGAATACCAGGCCGCAGGTATAGATGGTATAGCAGGGAGGCGTGTTAAAGAGGGATCCCGCATCAGCCTGGGTCTTATACTTAAGGAGTGTGGGGGTCTCCGGCAGAGTATCCTCTGTTATGAGATCCTCCCTGATGACAACTATACTCATTCCGGCAGGTCCCACATTCTTCTGGACACCTCCGTAAAGCAGTGCATATTTGCTCATGTCGTGGGGCTCTGATAAAAACATTGAGGAAACATCGGCAATCAGGTCTTTGCCCTTTGTGTCCGGAAGCTCCTTATACCTGGTGCCGTATATCGTATTGTTCTGGCAGATATAAATGTAATCCATATCCTCCGTAATTGGAAGATCGGAAACATCAGGAATATAGCTGAAGGTCTTATCGGCTGAAGAAGCCAGAGCTACGGCGTCTCCGTATCTCTTTCCCTCTTCCCAGGCCTTTTTTGCCCACTGTCCCGTAATGATATAGCCCGCTTTCCTGTTTTTCATAAGGTTCATGGGTATGGCTGAAAACTGGGTCCAGGCTCCTCCCTGGAGGAAAAGCACCTTGTAATTATCAGGTATGCCGATAAGCTCCCTGAAATCCTTCTCTGCGGTGTTAATTATCTCTTCAAAAACCTTTGATCGGTGGCTCATCTCCATAACGGACTGCCCGCAGCCGTGATAATCCAGCATTTCCTCCGCACATTTCTTTAATACTTCCTCCGGCATCATGGCCGGTCCCGCTGAAAAATTATAAACTCTTCCCACTTTTTTTCTCCTTATCTTTAACTGATTTTTTCAAAACTCCCTATTATCCGGTTTTTACAGGTCATTCTCATCGAACACTTCCGAGATGGGTTTTCCGGGAGGTACCATGGGGTATACACTGTCATCCATTTCAATGACGCAGTCAATGACCACCGGACCTTCTTCCTTAAGGGCTTTCTTTAAAATGTCTTCTACCTCGTCTTTTTTCGTGATCCGGAAAGCAGTGCAGCCCAGTGCCTCTGCCACCTTCACATAATCGACCTTATCCTGAAGCACGGTCTGTGAATATCTTTTCCCGTAAAACAGTGTCTGCCACTGTCTCACCATTCCAAGGACAGAATTATTTATGATAATATCAATGACCTTGATATTATTGCGGCTTAAGGTCGCAAGCTCATTCATGTTCATGCGGAAGCATCCGTCACCGCCGATATTAATAACGGTTTTGTCCGGACATCCCACCTTGGCCCCGAGGGCAGCTCCCAGGCCGTAGCCCATGGTCCCGAGCCCACCGCTGGTTATTATCTGCCTGGGAAAACGGAAGCTGTAATACTGGGCAGCCCACATCTGATGCTGTCCCACATCCGTTACGATAACCGCTTCGGAATTTGTGAGCTTATTTAAGGTTTCTATGATACAGGGGCAGCTGAGCTTACTTTTATCATAGCTTAAAGGATAGGATTTCTTAAGCTCCCCTATGTAGGAAAGCCATTCCCTGTGCTCCTTTTTATCCACAAGGGGGATAAGCTTATTAAGCACCTCCTTAAGATCCCCGACTATGCTGGAATCAGTCCTTATATTCTTGTTTATCTCTGCTTCATCAATATCTATATGTATGATCTTTGCATGGCTTGCAAACTTCTTCGCATTGCCTGTAACCCTGTCTGAAAATCTGGCTCCCAGCGCGATAAGGCAGTCGCACTCACTTACACCCTTGTCGCTGGCCTTGGTGCCGTGCATGCCGATCATTCCGGTATATAGGTCATCCGTATTGTCAAAAGCCCCCTTTCCCATAAGGGTGTCGCACACCGGAGCCTGGAGCTTATAGGCAAACTCCTTCACCTCTTCTGAGGCTCCGCTTAATACCGCTCCCCCTCCTACATAGATAAAGGGCTTTTTGGACTGGTTGATAATATTTGCGGCGGTTTTAATGTCATCCTCACTGTAACGGCATGAAATACCCGGAGGCTTTGGCTTTTCCCTCTTATATTCGCATTTATCCGCGGTGACATCCTTTGTGACATCCACCAGCACCGGGCCCGGCCTTCCGCTCCTTGCGATGCGGAAAGCACGCCTCAGCTTCGGCGCCAGGTTATTTATGTCTTTAACTATATAATTATGCTTTGTAACCGGCATGGTTATGCCGGCAATATCCACTTCCTGGAAGGAATCCTTCCCCAGAAGGGGCAGATTTACGTTACAGGTAATGGCCACCATGGGAACAGAATCCATAAAGGCAGTGGCTATGCCGGTCACCAGATTGGTGGCTCCGGGGCCGCTGGTGGCCATACATACTCCCACCTTTCCGGTAGCCCTGGCATAACCGTCTGCCGCATGGCTTGCTCCCTGCTCATGGCTTGTAAGGATATGATTTATCTCATCAGAATGTTTATAGAGGGCGTCATAGACATTGAGGATAGCACCTCCGGGATATCCGAAGATGGTATCCACCCCCTCCTCCTTAAGAACCTCTACTATTATTTCAGCACCTGTTAACTGCATATAACTTCTTTATCCTTTCCGGTAACTGTATTCACAGCGCAGGAACCTGCGTATAATTTAATGCCGCTCTCAGGGCAGCTCCAGAACCGCGCCTCTGTTACCGCTGGTGACAAGCCTCTGGTACCTCTGAAGATATCCTGTGTCCACATTGGGCTTCTTCGGCTGCCACTTTTCTTTTCTCTCCTTAAGCACCTCGTCACTCACATCCACATTAAGGGAATTATTGGGTATATCAATCTTTATGATGTCTCCCTCTTCAATAAGGGCAATGGGGCCTCCTACTGCGGCCTCAGGTGATACATGTCCTATGGACGCACCCCTGGAAGCTCCGGAAAATCTGCCGTCTGTAATAAGAGCCACTGAGGAGCCAAGTCCCATTCCCGCAATGGCGGAGGTGGGATTAAGCATTTCCCTCATGCCCGGGCCTCCCTTAGGTCCCTCATATCTTATTACAACAACGTCTCCGGAGTTGATCTTTCCGCCAAGGATCGCTGAAATGGCGTCTTCCTCACAGTCAAATACCCTGGCAGGACCCTCATGCACCATCATCTCGGGCACGACGGCAGAACGCTTAACGATACCTGTATCAGGGGCGATATTTCCCTTGAGCACCGCAATTCCGCCCTCATTAAGATAAGGATCGTCTATGGGCCTTATGGTCTCGGTATCCCTGTTAACACAGTCCTTAATATTTTCACCGACGGTCTTGCCCGTAACCGTAATGCAGTCAAGGTTTAAAAGACCCTTCTTTGAAAGCTCGTTCATTACCGCATACACACCGCCGGCCTCATTTAAGTCCTCCATATAGGTGTGTCCCGCAGGAGCGAGATGGCAGAGATTAGGGGTCTTTGCGGATACTTCGTTTGCAATCTCCATATCCAGCCTTATACCGCACTCATGGGCAATGGCGGGAAGATGGAGCATCGTATTTGTTGAACACCCAAGGGCCATATCCACTGTCATGGCGTTCATAAAGGCTTTTTCCGTCATGATATCCCTGGGGCAGATATTTTTTTCATACATTTCCATTACCCTGTATCCGGCGGTCTTTGCAAGACGGAGCCTCTCGGAATACACGGCGGGGATCGTTCCGTTTCCCTTTAATCCCATACCGATGGCCTCTGTGAGGCAGTTCATGGAATTTGCGGTATACATTCCGGAGCAGCTTCCGCAGGTGGGGCATACGTGCTCGTCAAAGTAATCGAGCTCGGCCTCATCAATCTTTCCCGCAGCCTTCTCCCCCACCGCCTCAAACATGGAGGATAAGGATCTCTTTTTTCCGTGTACGTGTCCTGCGAGCATTGGACCTCCGGAAACAAATACAGTAGGGATATTGACCCTTGCGGCTGCCATAAGCAGTCCGGGTACGTTCTTGTCACAGTTTGGCACCATTACCAGGGCATCAAACTGATGGGCAAGAGCCATGCACTCCGTGGAATCGGCAATAAGATCCCTGGTAACCAGTGAATACTTCATTCCGATATGCCCCATGGCTATGCCGTCGCAAACGGCGATGGCGGGAAATACCACCGGCATCCCTCCTGCCTCCGCAACCCCCAGCTTTACCGCTTCCACGATCTTATCTATGTTCATGTGGCCAGGAACGATCTCGTTATAGGAGCTTACGACCCCCACCATGGGCTTTTTCATTTCTTCCCTTGTGAAACCCAGTGCATTAAAAAGACTTCTTGCGGGAGCAGCCTGATCTCCCTTTTTCACATTGTCACTTCTCATGTCTCTTGTACCTTGCCGCAGGCAAGTGTGCTCATCGGTGACGTGCCTGCGCGGCACCGATGGAAGTTTGAAACATCTTGTTTCAAACTTCTCTCCTTTTATGACCTGTCAATGCAGTTCCATCATCTACAGTCCGGCGCAGATGGCATCACCCATCTCCGAGGTGCTCACCTTTTTACATCCCTCAGAGAAAATATCCCCGGTGCGGATCCCCTTTGAAAGAACACTCTGTACCGCATTTTCCACAGCATCCGCCTCTTCGTTAAGATCAAATGAATACTTCAGCATCATTGCTGCTGAAAGTATGGTGGCTATGGGATTGGCAATATTCTGCCCGGCTATATCCGGCGCGGAACCGCCGCTTGGCTCATAGAGCCCGAATTTCGTCTCATTTAAGGAGGCGCTGGGAAGCATGCCTATGGATCCCGTGATCTCGGCCGCTTCATCGGAGAGGATATCCCCGAACATATTCTCGGTAAGGATCACGTCAAACTGGGCGGGATCCTTTACAAGCTGCATGGCAGCATTGTCTACCAGCATATGGGAAAGCTCCACCTCAGGATAGTCCTTTGCCACCTCCTCGGTCACCGCTCTCCAGAGCCTTGAAGAATCCAGCACATTGGCCTTATCCACACTTGTCACCTTCTTACGGCGCTTCATTGCCACCTCAAAACCCTTGACGGCGATCCTCCTTATCTCCTCTTCATTATAGATAAGTGTATCAACAGCCGTCTTTACGCCGTTTTCCTCCGTGGTATGCCTTTCCCCGAAATAAAGCCCACCGGTAAGTTCCCTCATGATCAGCATGTCAAAGCCCTTGTCCGCTGTCTCCTTCCTTAAGGGGCAGGCATTGGAAAGCTCCTTATATAGCCTGGAGGGACGTAAGTTTGCAAATAACTTAAGGGACTTCCTGATCTTTAAGAGTCCTGCCTCGGGACGCCTGTCGGGAGGCAGCTTATACCAGGGAGATGTGGAGGTATTTCCGCCAATGGATCCCATCAGCACAGCGTCAGTCTGCTTTGCCGTAAGAATGGCCTCATCAGTAAGAGGCACCCCGTGTACGTCAATGGAGCAGCCTCCGAGCAGGATCTCCTTATACTCAATTGAATGACCGTATTTCACGGCAACCCTGTCCAGTACCTTCTTTGCTTCGTTAACAACCTCGGGGCCGATAGCGTCGCCCCGTATAAGTCCGATATTAAGATTCATCGCTTCCCGCCTTTTCTATTTCGGTTATAGCTGACTTTTTCATGGGAATACGGCAGTTCTTATTGCTTCCGAATTCCACAATGACCATATCATCCGAAATATCGATCACCATACCGTAAAAACCGCTGGAGGTCACCACATAATCACCCACCGCCATGGATTCCAGCAGGGCTTTATGCCTTTCCTGTTCCTTTTTCTGGGGACGGATGGAGATAAAATAGAAGAAAGCCATAATGGCAACAATATACGCCACCATAACTCCTACTCCGCCAAATCCCGATCCTAAACCTGATTCAGTTAATAAAATGCCTTCCATTATTTCTTATTCTCCTTATCTAAAATATACTGAAAACTAACTATACATAAAATTAACTCATTTCGCAAGTTTTACGTTGTGCACCCTGCAATGAAATCATTCCGGAAGGCACTGAAGCGCTGTTCTTCGATGGCAGTTCTTATCTCTTCCATGAGATGATTATAAAAATAAAGATTATGCATGACACAGAGCCGCATTCCCAGCATTTCCCCGGCTTTTAAGAGGTGCCTTATGTAGGCTCTGCTGTGGTTTCTGCAAACCGGGCACATACAACCCTCTTCTATGGGCTTACTGTCCAGCTCATATTTAGCGTTAAACAGGTTTAGCTTTCCCTGATGGGTGTATACATGGCCGTGGCGCCCGTTTCTCGTGGGATAAACACAGTCAAAGAAATCAACTCCCCTGTAAACCGCTTCAACAATGTTTTCCGGGGTGCCGACGCCCATAAGGTATGTGGGCTTATCCTCCGGGAGATGGGGAACAGTAACATCCAGGATACGGTACATTTCCTCATGGGTCTCCCCCACAGCGAGGCCTCCGATGGCGTATCCCGGGAGATCCATTTCAGAGATCTCTTCTGCCTGGGCGATACGGATATCCTCAAAAAGCGCTCCCTGATTGATGCCAAAGAGCATCTGTTCCCTGTTTATGGTATCCGGAAGGCTGTTCAGCCTGTCCATCTTTATTTTACACCGCTTAAGCCATCTCGTTGTGCGCTCCACACTTGGCAGCACATAGTCTCTTGAAGCCTTGGAATTGGGGCATTCGTCAAAGGCCATGGCAATGGTGGAACCGAGATTTGACTGGATTTGCATGGATTCCTCCGGTCCCATGAAGATCTTGTGTCCGTCGATATGGGATCTGAAGGTCACTCCTTCTTCCTTTATTTTTCTTAAGTCTGAGAGGGAAAATACCTGGAAACCGCCGGAATCCGTAAGGATTGGTCTGTTCCAGTTCATGAATTTATGGAGACCCCCAAGGGAACGGATCTTTTCATCACCGGTCCTCACATGGAGATGATAGGTATTGCAAAGCTCCACCTGGGTTCCAAGCTCATATAGATCAGGAGAGGAAACAGCACCCTTTATGGCCGCCACTGTACCTACGTTCATAAAAACAGGGGTCTCTATAACACCATGTACTGTGGACAGTCTGCCTCTTTTGGCCCTTCCGTCCTTTGATAGAAGTTCATACATAACTATTCAACGGCTCCGATCTCTTTAACATACTCTTCAAGACAGAGCCCCCTGTCCATGATCTCCGCGGCGGCTAAAGTCCCCACATACCTGAAATGCCAGGGTTCAAATTCTATCTTTGTTATCTGCTCCTTGCCCAGAGGGTAGCGGAGTATAAACCCGTATTCGGCGCAGTGCTCCTTAAGCCATTTTCCTCCCTCGGTTTCCGCAAAGGCTGTATCTAACGCCTTGTGGTCGTCTGTGATAAAATCAAAGGCCAGTCCCACCTGGTGCTCACTGGTGCCTGGGATCGCTATGGTCCGGCTGGCCCTTTCATAGGCCTCTTCCTCGCTGTAGCCCTTTTTCATGTACTGCTTCTGTTTCTTTTTAAACAGTATCTCCTGCCGGTCGTCATCCCTGTAGGGAGAACAGATAAAAATGTTTACCCCGTCCTCCTTTGCGGCATTTATCATATCCAGCACATGAGGCATCACCCGGACATCAGATTTTATCTGGCCCCTTATGGTGGCCAGCTCAAATTTGTAATCCTCAGGGATATGGTGTTCCTTATTTATCAGGATCAAGGACCAGTCATCCTTATATGCCGCACGGACATAACCCTTATCCTCGTCATAGATCCTGGCGTTTTCATCAGCCTGGAAATTGCTCTCTATTAAAAGAGCATTCACGGAGGCCGCATTCATGGCCTCTATAAGGTCATTGGCGGATACCTCCATGTCCCTTTCACCGCTTTCCGGGGATATGACATCATTGTCAATTTCTTCCTCTTCGGTTATTTCCGTTACCGCAATATTGCCATTATCCGTATTGATATAGAGGATCTTTTCTGGTTCCTCCTCTTTTTCCTCTGTAACCAAAGTGTTTCCCGCAAAAGAAAAGCTGGTGAATGCCATGAATACAATGGATATCAGACACACACCCGCTATTTTCCTCATATTTGAGTAAAGAAACATAAGGGGATAATAGATAAGCAGATATAACCCCAGCATGAACATACAGGGGATCCTAATAAACCTGTTTTTTTCCATCAGGCGTTTTAAGCCTGCAACTGTCTTATTGCTCACCTTCACTTACTCCGATGATAAGATGCTGCCTTCCGTTTTCATTGACAAGCGCCGCTTTCAGCCGTACAGGACGGGGTTTTCCGTTGATAACGAGACGGTATTTCAAAACAAAATAGTCCGTCTGCTGGATCTTTTCCAGGATATTCTCCTTTGTAAACTCCCTTATAAACCTCTCCTGATCCTCCTCAAAGACCACTTTTTTTGCACCGGAAACAGTATCTCCAAAGAAATCCTCTCCCTCCTTGGAAACCCCGAGACTTGTATAGTCAAAGGTGGCCCCAAAGGAATAGTAGTGGTCATTATAGGGATTTACAGTATAAAATACGATGTAATTACCCGTAAGGGCATTTATTCTCGTATATATTATCTTTTCTTCCTTTAAGCGCTCCAGTACCTCCTTCTGGCGCATCTGGGCATCCACATTGTTAACGCCGATGATAATGTGCTTTCCGTCCTGCCCGATGCTGCTGGCTTTCATATTGACATAGACCGGATCCCCGTCCATCAGGAGCCTGTATGTATAGGTAAAGGTCCCGTTCTGTTCAATGGAATTTACCACATTTTCCTTGTTAAAGGCTTCCACAAAAGCATCCCTGTCACTCTTATGCAAAAGCTTCATGGCATCCTGCTGGCTGGCAGTAAAGAAATCATCCCCGTGCCTCTCCACGAACATGGCGCCCTTTAATGTATTGGGCCTGTATTCAATAAATGTGTCATTTTCCAGATCCACATAATAGATATAGAGATAGTCAGCGGAAAGAGCCTGCGCCACATGGGAATATGTCAGGTTTTCCTTCTCATCGGTGATGTCAAGGATCGCAATCTGCATGGCTTTAACAGAAGTCACCGGATTTACTGACACTCTCTTAATGAGACAGTGAAGGTTCTTCCCGGTTTTGGTCTTCTCATCTATTATAACCTGTCTTCCGTCCTCTCCGCACTGCTTTAAGGAATTTATGAAAAAGGCTCCCGGACCCTTGTCATATCCTTTGGCGGATATTTTCGTATAGATATCGGAAACCTTGAAGATATTCCTTATGAATTCCCGGAAGGATTTATTGCTCCTTATGACGGATAGTTCTTCCTCTTTAAGCTCCATGACCGCCATGGGCATGGTGTCAAAATAATTACCGATATCTTCCCCTTCTTCGTCTCCTGAAGAAAGCGTCAGGGAATACAGGTTTACTTTTCCAATCATGGAATAATATCCGGTCTCTTCGGGATTCTCAAACCCAATACTGGAACCGTTATTATAGCGTTCAAAAATCTGATCAAGAGGGATGGGTTTACAGAAATAAAAGCCCTGAAGCTTCGTACAGCCTGCTTCCTTTAAAAACTCCGCCTGTTCCTCGGTCTCCACCCCTTCAGCCACTGTCTCTATTCCAAGTCCCATGGCCATCTTGATAAGGCCGTTTATAATGATCCTGCTGTTTTCTCCCTTGTCAAACTGCCTCATAAACTGCATGTCCAGCTTAATGGTATCAAAGGAAATGCTCTGTAATATTTCGGGCGATGAATAGCCGCTGCCGTAATCGTCCATCCAAACCTTAAAACCCAGCTCGTGGAAACGTTCCACCTGTTTTTTCATATACTCAAGGTCACCGCCGATAACACTCTCGGTGATCTCTATGGTGATCATATCCGGGGATACTCCCGAGGCCTCAACCCTCTTATTTATCTCCTCCACAATATCACAGCTCTCAAAATCAGATCTGGAGATATTTACGGAACTGGGAACCACAAACAGGCCCTTATCCTGTATTTTTTTCATTTTTTTCAGGATCTGTTCCAGAATATAGAGATCCAGCTTATATATAACCCTGTTATTCTCCAGTACCGGAATAAAATCCCCCGGGGACATGAAGCCCTTTACAGGATCTATCCAGCGGGCAAGAGCCTCCTCGTCGCAGACCCTTCCGTTGGCGGAACGCACCAGGGGCTGGTAATAAACCTGTATCCATTCCTCCTGTATGGCTCTGTCGATGTTATCCAGGATATATTGCTGCTTTTGTATATTTTCCAGCATTTCGTTGCTGAAATAACAGAAAACGGATTCGGAAGAATTCCTGTTGCCGTCACAGGCCATTTTTGCCCTGTCACAGGCCACGCCGGCTCCAACGGCTCCCATGCTGTTTTTATATATACCAACCCTTACCGGCAGGCTGTTGCCGTTATTTAATGTCTTTATTTCTTCAAACAGGCTGTAGAGTATATTTTCCAGATCGTCATCATTGGTAAATACAACAAAATGGTCACCGCCGAAACGGCAGCAGTTCTCATTGGAAAAACGCATGGCAAGAGTCCTTCCCATGCTCCGCAGAAGCTCATCACCCTCAGAAAAGCCGTATTCAAGGTTATAATTCTTCATACCATTAAAGTCAAAAAACAGCATGACCGGTATTTCGTCATTGCTTATATACCTTTCCCGTACCGACTCGGCAAGTAAAAGGAAATAATTCATATTGGGCAGGCCCGTGAGATAATCGTAGCTTCCCCTGGCATCACCCCTGTTCTCCTTAACACTCTGCTCAACGGCATCTTCAAAGCTGACGGTCTCATCCTCTTTATAAAGACCCTCATCCATATACCATACAACCGCCAGCCTTTTGCCGGTCTGGGTATAGATATGCTTTCCCCTGGAGTGTATCACGTGGTAGCTGCCCTTTATGACAGATCGGTAAACAACACTGTATTCCGAAGATTCTGTAGAAAAACGGATGGCCGCATCCGCTATCCTGGCAACGTCATCCGGATGGGTATCCCTGTACATGTCGTTGTCCATCATGTAATAGGCCTCATCGGGATCGTCAAAGCCGAAGAGATCTATCAATCCCTTTGAGAGCACAATGGTGACAACACGGTTATCCACCATCTGGTACACAGCAAAGGGAATAGCGCTGTTTTCCATTATTGTCAGTTCGTTTGATTCATACCTGAATTTTTCCATTTAGTACCCCAAAAATATATAATATATCATTATAACACAAAATCTCTTCTGAAAAAAGCAAAACGGTTATTCCGTCTGTTTTTTATCTCAATAGGACTTTACTTCCCTCCAGAGGGCATTTAAATGCCTGTCGGCTTTTTCCCCAAGGCAGGTATAGGCCTCCAGGGAATAGTCTGAAAGCACCGGAAAAGCAATGGGTGAATTCCGTATGTCCTCATCCTCGATAAGCTCTCTCGCCGGTATATTGGGGGTCGAGTAGGTGATATAGTCAAAATTCATATAGGAGATATCCGGACGGCAGAGAAAATCTATGAATTTCTCTGCGTTTTCCTTATGCTTTGCGTTTTTAGGGATCACCCAGGAGTCTATCCAAACATTGGTGCCCTCTTTGGGGATCACATATTCGAGATCCGGGTTTTCCCTCTGTGTATAAATAGCCTCCCCCGAGTAGATGACCCCGAGAGCCGCCTCATTTCCGATCATCTTGTCTCTGACCTGGTCCACCACATAGGCCTGTACCAGATGCTTCTGCTGCTGTAAGAGCTCCTTTGCCGCCTGAAGCTCATCCTCATCGGTGGAGTTCACGGAATAACCCAGGTATTTCTCCGCCACCATAAAGGCATCTCTCACGGAATCCTGCATAAGTATCTCATCCTTATACTTCTCATCCCAGAGTATCCCCCAGGAATCCACCTTCTCTTTTACCATGGTCTTATTGTAAAGTATCCCCACGGTACCCCAGACATAGGGAACAGAATACTTATTCCCGGGATCAAATTCTTCGGAGTTTTTCCAGTAATCCTCTCCGATATTGGCCCGGTTTTCAATTTTTTCCATGTCTATTTCCTGCAGAAGGTCATTTTCGATCATCTTGCTTATCATGTAATCCGAAGGGCAGACCAGGTCATAGTTTACCGCCCCGGCCTCGATCTTCGGATACATGATCTCATTGGTCTCATATTCGTCATAGACTATATCTATGCCGGTTTCTTCGGTAAACATGGAAAGAACCTCGGGATCGATGTATTCTCCCCAGTTATAGACATAGAGCGTATTATCATCCTTTTCGGAGCTTTCGGAGGTGCCGCAGGAAATAAGGAACAGGGGTACAAGGGCGCAGATAAAAACTGAAAAAAGCCTTCTTTTCATCAGCTTCCCCCTTTCCCGGAGGTGACCACCACCTGTGTTTTTGTGGTGACTATGATCTTTCCGGCAGGTTTTTTCACCCAGGGCTTATAATTTACAAAGAAAAGAAGCAGGAGCACCACAAGGAACATAATGGTTGAAAGTGCATAAATTTCCGGATTTATGCCCTTTTTTACCTCTGAATATATCTTTGTGGAAAGGGTATCAAACCCCGGTCCCTGGGTGAAATGGGTTATGATGAAGTCGTCCAGGGACATGGTGAAGCTCATTAAAAACCCGGACAGTATGGCGCCCATGAGATCCGGCAGCACCACGGTAAAAAAGGCATATAAAGGCTCAGCACCCAGATCCAGGGCTGCCTCATAGGTACTTCTGTTCAGCTCCCTGTATCGCGGCATCACGGACAAAATCACATAAGGGATATTAAAGGTTATGTGAGAAAAGAGCACTGTGGTAAAGCCCATGGATACCCTTGCCGCGAGAAATAAGAGCATCAGGCTCACACCGGTAACTATATCCGCATTCAGCATGGGGATATTCGTGATGCCCATGATAATGCTGCGGTCCCGCCTTTTCATGAACTGCATTCCCGTGCAGGCGGCAGTACCCAGCACCGTGGCGATAAGTGCTGAAAGAAAGGCAAGAAAAATAGTGGTACGGAAGGCGTCCATTATCTCTTCGTTGGAAAAGAGCCCCAGATACCAGTCTAAAGTGAAGCCTCCCCAATGGGCCCTGGATTTGCTGGAATTAAAGGACAGTATCATCAGCGTGGCAATGGGCGCATAGAGGAAGATAAGCACCAGTGTAAGATATATTCTTCCCAGGGCGGTTTTCATTATTTTATATCCTCCCTGTCATATTTTGCGGTGATAAACATGCTTATGACGATAAAGACCATAAGTATGGCTGAAAGCCCCGCCCCCGCATTCCAGTCGGAATCCTGGGTAAAGAGCTGTTCTATCACATTTCCTATCAAAAGTATCTTTCCTCCTCCGAGAATATCGGATATAACGAAGGTTGTGAGGCTCGGCACAAACACCATGGTTATGCCGGATATGACCCCGGGAAGGCTTAAGGGCCATATTACCCGGAGGAATGTCTCAAAAGGATCCGCTCCCAGATCCCTTGCGGCATTAAGAAGATCCTTATCTATCCTGGATACGGAATTATAGACCGGCAGCACCATAAAGGGCAGGAAATCATAGATCATGCCCAGAAGTATGGCCGGGGGCTTATTTATGATATAGAAAAGCGGAAGATTTAAAAACGCCAGGATCCCGTTGATCACGCCCTTTCTCTCCAGTATATTCTGCCAGGCATAGGTCCTAAGAAGTGAATTCATCCACATGGGCAGGATAAAGATAAGCGACAGAAAGGAAGAGCTGTTTTTTATAACGGTGGTCAGTATAAGACAGAGGGGATATGCGATGATAAGGCACATAAAGGTGGCCGCCAGGGAAAAAGCGATGGACAGCATAAGTGCCTTGATATTCACATAGGAAATGATGGCGGTTACATTTGATACCGTAAAGCTTCCGTTAAAATCAGTGAAGGCGTAATACAGTACCATAACAAGGGGTATTATGATAAAACCTGCGCTCCATATGAGATAAGGAGCCGCAAGAAAACGGTTATTCCTGTTATTCATCTATCTCCACGGCTTTCTCATCCTCGGATTCGGGCTTATGCATTATCTGTATATCAAAGGGATCCACCCTTATCCCCACTCTGGTATCTACTGGAAAATAGTCCGTGGAATGGACTACAAACTCAAATCCCCTGGCCATTACGCACATTTCATAGTGGACACCCTTAAATATTGTGTCCGTTACGATGCCGTCAATGGTACCCTCCTCAGGTTTAAGAAGGTCGATGTCTTCGGGCCTTATGACCACATCCACGGGATTGTTCTCTCCGAAGCCCTTGTCCACACATACGAATTTCGCACCCAGAATTTCCACCAGCTCATCCTTTATCATGATGCCCTCAATGATATTGGAATCCCCGATAAAATCCGCTACAAACGCATTTTCCGGCTCATTGTAGATGCTTTCGGGCGTGCCTATCTGCTGGATATATCCCTGGTTCATCACCACAATGGTGTCCGACATGGTGAGGGCTTCCTCCTGGTCATGGGTCACATAGATAAATGTGATGCCAAGCTCGTTTTTAAGCCTGATAAGCTCATACTGCATGTCCTGCCGGAGCTTTAAGTCCAGGGCTCCCAGGGGTTCGTCAAGGAGAAGGATCTTGGGCTCATTCACGATGGCTCTTGCTATTGCTATCCTCTGCTGCTGTCCTCCGGAGAGGGAATCCGGCATCCTGTTTTCAAAGCCGTCAAGATTTACGAGCTTTAAGGCATATTTTATCTTATCCTTTATGTAGGAGGCTGATTTCTTCCTGATCTTTAATCCGAAGGCTATATTCTCCGCAATGGTCATATGGGGAAAAAGGGCATATTTCTGGAATACTGTATTGACCTCCCTTTTATTTGGCGGAAGATCGCTGATATCCCTGCCCTCAAAGAGCACCTGTCCCTTGTCCGGGGTCTCGAAGCCTCCGATTATCCTTAAGGTCGTGGTCTTTCCGCAGCCGGAGGGGCCAAGGAGAGTTAAAAACTCGTTTTCCCTGATATACAGACAGAGGTCATCGAGTACCATATTGCCGTCGAAGGATTTTGTTATATGCTGAAGGTCTATAAGCTTGTTATTCTGTAATTGCATTTTTTTAGTCTATCCGAGCTTGTGGATTATTAAGCAGTTGCCGGAATCATAGGTTAATGCCGGCCCGTTCATCACCATTGTCTTCTTTTCCATATCCAGCGTAAAGAAGGTTATGGTGTTGGATTCGTTATTTATCGATACCAGATACCTGTTGTCATCGCTTGTGGTGATATCCTTGGGGAACTGCCCGGAAACAGGCAGCACAAAGAGCCTCTCTAAAAGCCCGGTCTGATCATCCCTTGAGAATATGGCCACGGAATCATCCCCGGCGTTGCTGCATATCAGGTATTTTCCGTCCACAGAAAGCTGTATGGCGTATGCCGCGCTGATCCCGGTAAAATCGTCATCCAGGGTGGATACTGTCTGGATCTTTTCAAATACCGGCATATCATTTTTGTCTTCATAGGTATATACATCCACATAGCTTTTTAATTCATGGATGATATATGCAAATTTCCCGTCCAGTGAGAATTTGATATGATGGGGCGCAGATTCTATATCGGAACGCAGTATATCCACCATGGAAAGCTTGCCGGTCTTATGGTTGATCCTGTAGATCTTGGTCTGATCCATTCCCACGTCGGTGGCACACAGGTATTTATTGTCCCTTGTCATCTTTGCACAGTCCACGTGGGGTCTGAAATTCCGCTCTGCTATGGTGCCTATGCCCTTCTGGTAGATCTCGTCGCAAATCTTATCCACACTGCCGTCGGGATTTGTGGAAAGAACCGTCACCTTTCCGTCGTGGTATCCCGCCACAAATACGAATTTATCCTCGTAATCGGTGGAAAGATAGCAGCCCCTCATGCCGTTGATATCTGTCATATTGAGGAAGGTCAGATCTCCGTTCCCATCCATGGAGAAAGCCGCAACGCCGTCATCCGTGATGGAATACAGATACTTCCCGTTATGGGAAATGGAAATATATGAGGCATTTGTGATATGTACCTTTGAGCGTTCCGTCATACGACCCGTATCCGGATCAAAATCAAAAATGGTAATACCCTCGTCATGGTTCATGGTATAGCCTGCACAGTAGCATACATACCTACCCTTTTCTTTCTTATCATTTTCTTTTTTTTCGGCCATCTTTATCATTCCTTTCCTTTATTTCGGCTGTAGTGTTCCTTAACATCCTCATATCCGGATGACATGTTTCTAAGCAGCATATCTGCAACAGTTATTGCCGCCATGGCTTCCACAACCACAATGGCTCTGGGTACTATCAGCGGATCATGCCGTCCCTTTATCACTATCTCCCTTTCCTCTCCCTTTGAGGTCACGGTTTTCTGAGGCAGGGATATTGAAGGGGTGGGCTTTACTGCTGCACGGAAAACAATTGTGTCACCGTCACTCATGCCTCCCAGGGTTCCTCCCGAATGGTTGCTTTTCTTCACTGTCTTTCCCTTCTCCATGGTGAAAGGATCGTTGTTTTCCGAGCCCTTTGATACGGCTGCCCTGAAGCCGTCCCCTATTTCAAAGCCCTTGACTGCACCTATGGACATTATCGCCTTTGAGAGCTCCGCGTCCATCTTGTCAAAAACCGTCTCTCCAAGACCCACGGGCAGCCCCTCAATACGGCACTCTATGATGCCTCCGGCAGAATCCCCGGCTTCCTTAAGCTCTTCTATATATTTAGCAGCTTCGGCGTAAATATGGGGATCCGGTATCCCGAGGGGATTTCGCCTCGCTTCCTCTGTATCCGTGATTTCCTGAGGCACAGTAAAAGGTCCCACTGACCTCGCAAAGGCATTTATGCCTATGCCCAGTCCGGAGAGTATCTTCATGGCCACTGCTCCCGCAGCCACCCTTCCGGCAGTCTCCCTTCCGGAGGATCTGCCGCCGCCCCTGTAGTCCCTGAAGCCGTATTTTTCATCAAAACAGAAATCTGCGTGTCCCGGCCGGTATATATCCTTTAATTCCGAATAATCAGAGGACCTCTGGTCTTCATTTTGTATTATCAGGGCTATTGGGGTTCCCAGTGTCTTCCCTTCAAAAACCCCAGACAATATCTCTACTCTGTCCGCCTCTTTTCTCGCAGTAGTGAA
Organism: uncultured Lachnospiraceae bacterium; assembly: GCA_946407725.1. Taxonomy (GTDB): domain Bacteria; phylum Bacillota; class Clostridia; order Lachnospirales; family Lachnospiraceae; genus NK4A144. The sequence continues at coordinate 6,138 of CAMJPM010000044.1, read as the reverse complement.
CCTTGACTGTCCTGGTCTTCTCCTGTCAAGGAAAGCCTGTATGTATTCCCGCTCCAGCATAAGTCCCGCGGGGCACCCGTCCACCACGGCACCTACTGCCGCTCCGTGGGATTCCCCGAAGGTAGAGACCTTAAATAACGTACCGTAAACAGAACCTGCCATTTTTTACACTTTCTTACGGATTATATCAGATAATCCTTGGTTTTGCACCTTATTTCACTTAACATCAGACCTGCTTATCCTGGGCAGATCGTTGATGTGGAGATATTTCCCCAGGGATTTTACAATGAAATCGTGGTCCTGCACGTGGTTCATGCCGGAAACTGTAACGATAGCCACCACGCCGACATCCTCCACCCTGATGGGGAAACCGCCTCCCACGCAGGCATAGATGTTCTCATCCATGAACTTGTCAGCCATGGTCTGGTCATTCTGTTTTAAGCGCATAAACCAGGAAAGAGAGCTGACCTCTGTCCTTAAAACAGTATTGTATTTCCTGTTCATCCAGGAGACATTGTCCAGATTTGTGCCCTCTCTCATCACCTGGTAAAGAATGAGGCCGTTAACACGCCTTATGCTTATGGCGATTTCCAGTTCTTTACGTACCGCTTCCTGCAGCATGAAATTTCCAAGTGCTATGGCATCCTCATTGGTGAAACGGGCAAATTGCAATATCTCCTCCTGCATATCAAGGATCTTCCTAATCTCCTCCACCGTCTTTTTCTTGTTGTCAGAATCCATGTTACACCTCCTGATCAGATTTAAAAATCCTGTTTTACAGATATTAAGAATTTATTCAGGCATCGGTTTTTACCTGATACAGAGTCTATTTAAGGTCTGCTTCCACAGACTCTATAAGAAATTCCCTGCCGCTGCCCTTTATAAGCTTTCCCATGCTCCCGCAATCCGGGCAGTCAAAGCTTTTTTCATGGGGAAATTCCTTTCCGCAGTTTTCGCACCTTAGCATTGCCGGCACACGGATGAACCTAAGCTCCGCCTTTTCAGAGCTGTGACCGGCCGAAAGGATGTCAAAATACATCTGTACACATTCCCCTATGATCCCGGAGAGCTCGCCGATCTTCAGATTGATCCGGTTTATCCTCTCAATGCCTTTTTCCCGGCTCTCCTCGTCCAGGGTCTTAATAAGGTCCTGTACCACCGGCAGCTCATGCATTGTATTTTTCCGACTGCTCCTTTATAAGAGCTTTATCTTCAAAATAGTTTATCTTCATGGCTTCCTTTACATCCCGAAGGGTATCTGCGGCCACTTCCCTTGATACCTCTGTTCCCTTCTTTAATACCTCATAGACATAGGGAATATCCCGTTCGAATTCATGGCGTTTTTCCCTTATAGGCCTCAAAGTCTCCTGAAGAACATTATTTAAGAACTTCTTTACCTTAACATCTCCGAGGCCGCCTCTCTGATAGTGCGCCTTCATCTCATCAAGATTTTTATAGTCCGGGCAGTACTCCTCAAAAAATCCGTCATTACAGAAAGCGTCCAGATACTGGAACACCGTATTTCCCTCTATTTTTCCGGGATCCGTGACCTTCAGGTGTCCCGGATCTGTAAACATGCTCATAACCGCTTTTTTTATCTCCTCCTCCGTAGAGGACAGATATATGCAGTTTCCAAGAGACTTGCTCATCTTCTGCTGTCCGTCAGTGCCGGGAAGCCGCATGCAGGACTTGTCGTCAGGCAGCATGATCTCGGGCTCCACCAGAGTTTCCCCGTAGACGGAGTTAAACTTCCTGACGATCTCCCGCGTCTGCTCTATCATAGGCTCCTGATCCTCTCCCACAGGCACAGTTGTGGCCTTAAAGGCCGTGATATCGCTGGCCTGGCTTATGGGATAGGTGAAAAATCCCACCGGTATGCTGGCTTCAAAATTCCTCATCTGGATCTCGGCTTTCACCGTGGGGTTTCTCTGCACCCTTGCCACCGTAACCAGATTCATGTAGTAAAAGGTGAGCTCGGTAAGCTCCGGTATCTGTGACTGTATAAGGATATTTGTCTTCTCAGGATCAAGTCCCACCGACAGGTAATCCAGCGCCACCTCAACAATATTCTGCCTAACCTTTTCCGGGTTTTCCGCATTATCGGTAAGGGCCTGTGCATCGGCTATCATAACAAAAATGTCCTTATATTCCCCGGATTCCTGCAGTTCAACCCTTCTCCTTAAGGAACCCACATAATGTCCTATGTGAAGCCTTCCTGTAGGCCTGTCTCCCGTTAAAATGATCTTTTCCATCACTTTATTTTCCTTCCTCTCCTCATTTTGGAGAGCCACGCCATTTAAAGTTCGCTTCCCCTCGCCGGGGCGGCATCACACATCAAAGATGTGTGATAAGGCGAAGGCGTGGCCTACGTACTGTAAAGTTTTCATAGAAAACTTTACAGTACCATTAATATTCCCCTTTTGGAAGCAGCCTTTCCCTTATAAAGCGGAAAGTCTTTTCCTCCCCGTATACGGAAAGCATCTTAAGAAGCCCGTACAGCAGCCTCTTTGTCTCCTCATTCATGGGAATATACTCATAACTTCTAAGAAAATATACAAGCGGAAGGTCATCGGTATAATGACCCTTATTATATATCTTTGAAGCCGCTATCCTGTCCATCAGCATCTCTATCACATATTTCAGCGGCATCTTTACGGGAATGGTCAGGCTTCCTTTTATTTCTATGCCCTTTCTGACCATATCCGCAGCGGAATTGTAATCCACCCAGTATTCGTAGTGGTGCTTATTCCTGCCCTTGTGATGAAGCCATGCCGACGAGTACCCGGTATCCTCCCTCTCCGCATTATTAGGGCTCCTGTCTCCCTGATAATACCTTGCTCCCACAAGGAATTCCTCCGGTGAATACTTTGAAAGATCGTGGAGCAGCCCCTGTGAGTATAGTCCCACCTTAAAACAGCCCTTCATGACTTCCGTCTTATGCTCCGTAACGGTGAGGAAGTGTTTCCAGATATTTTCAGGTCTGATCTTCTTCAAAGCTTTGTCCTCAGCTAAAATACCGTTTTGTCAAATAGATCAAAATAAGGTGCAGCGGGTAGAACAGATAAAAAAAGTATTTCATGGCAGGTCCCTTTTTTCCGTTGTACAGAAAGACGGGTATTAAGGCAAATCCTCCGTAGTACTGTATTTTTGTCCTGTACAGCCTGATATTGGCCGCCAGAAAATTCAGTCCCGCAAGAAGCGGAAAATCCTTAAACAGATAAAAGGACAGTATCATGTAAATCCCTCTGAAGCTGTATGTGACATGCAATGTCTCCGCGCACAGCATTACGGACACCAGTGCAAGTGCCTTTAGTGTGATGTCGTTGCTCCGTTCAATGAGAAACATCATAAGCACTCCCAGAAAAAGGGTAAAATACACATTCTGGGATGAGGGATCAAAAGCTTTTCCTGAATTTATGAGGTCATAAGGCACTTCGGAAATAAATCCGAACAGCAGAAGCCTGCCCATATACTTAAATACATTCCGGGTGTGCTTAAAGCCCTCAGTCAAAAGAAAGCAGTATATCGGAAAAGCAAGCCGTCCTACGCATCTCATCCACTCTTTCCCTGGAAAAAGCGTATGTCCCGCATGATCTGTCACCATGGCAAGACAGGCGATTATCTTTAACGTGAATGCCGACATGATTTACAGGCTTTCAATATTATGACAGAGCGGGGAGGTACATATAAATATCCCTCTTCTATTGCAGGTGTTTTCTTTTCACTGTTTGTATTTATAAAGAGATCCCACTTCATGCTCTTTTCAGTCTTTGGAAGAGCCAGCTTTTCAACCTGCCAGTGCATGTTGAAAGCGCAGTAGTACAGCTCTTTTCCGGAATACAGTACACCCACATGTCTGAAATAGTCATTAAAAGCCGCCTGCCAGGCCATCTCCCCGTGAAATGAGGTCTCCGGATAGCGCCCTGCCTTTTTTTCCGAGGAGTGCCGGAACACCCTTTCGGATGCCCTTAAGAGGGTCAGTGTCTTTACGAATTCAAAGCACTCTTCATTTGTTTTTTTGTCATCCCAGTTAAGATAAGTCACCTGGTTGTCGAGACAGTAGGGATTGTTGTTTCCCTTCTGGGAATTCCTGAACTCATCACCCATCAGTATTCTGGGGGTTCCCCTGGATAAAAACAGGTAGGTGAATGCGTTCTTTATCTGTCTGTCCCTTAAGGACAATACCGACTTTCTGCGGCTCTTTCCCTCAACTCCGCAATTCCAGGAGAAATTATTGTCACTGCCGTCGGTGTTATTCTCTCCGTTGTCTTCGTTATGTTTCCTGTCGTAGCACACCATGTCATTCATGGTAAGGGTATTAAAGGAGGCCATATAATTTATGCGTCCGCATTTCCCCTCTTCCATGAGATGCTTTGCGAATTGTCCCAGCATATCCGCATCGCTCTTTAAGAAACGGCGGTTGTCATTGAGGAAAGCACTGTCCAGAACCGCTATCCTGTCAGCACATCCCTCCGGGATATAATCGAAGCTGCTCTCATCCGGACTCTTTTCAAAGATGAATTTGGAACCCATAAGATAGGGATCCCTCAGCACATCCTTTGAGGGTATATCAGCCCCAAAGAGGGCAAATCCGTCCACGCCGTAATTTATCACCCAGTAACGGAGCACGTCCACGATATACCTGGCTGTGCATACAGGTTCAAAATAGAAATCGGTAATGACCTCGATTCCCGCACTGTGCAGGGCATTGACCATTTCCCTGAAAGAGACCTTTCCGTCTCCCTTCCCGGAATAGCTGTTTTTGGGAACAAAATAGCATCCGGAGGTAAAACCCCAGTAATTCAGGCGCTTACCCTTGTTTTTGCCGATATAGGCTTCCTTTACCGCCTCTTCCTGGCTCTCCGGCTCGTTCTCCTTAATGGTCTCGGTAAAATCATAGCAGGGCATGAGCTCCACCGCATTGACATTCAGTTCCTTGAGATAAGGTATTTTTTCAATAACGCCTTCAAAGGTACCTGGGAAATGTACGCCGGAGCTTTTATGCTTTGTAAACCCCCTGACGTGCATATAATACAGGATAAGTTCAGAAAAAGCCTTTTTTTCCGGAAGCTTTACGATATCCGGATCACTGCCGATATCAAACCGCCCCACAGTATCGTTATTTCCCCATTTCTCGTCCCCGGAAACATTATAGATATAGGGATCCACAAAGATACTGTCTCCGGAGCGAAAACGGTATCCGGTGGTTTCAATATCAATATCCTTAAGGAGCATATTACATACAGCCCCTGTATTCTGTTTTTCATCAAAGGGTATTTCCCTGATAAGCTTTTTGCTCTTTAAGGAAACAAGCTGCAGATACATGGGTTCTTTTCCGGGATTTATGGCAGAAATATGTATTGTCGATCCCGGGATCATAATATTATTCGTTATAGTAGCACTCATAAGTGAAATTTTACCACATTTTTATAAGGATTCAAGGGTAGTAAAAACACCGTTCATGGATCGAACGGTGTTTTCTGTATCATATTTTTTGCAACAGACGAAGTGTTTTCGTCTGTCAGGTCAGGCTTCCTGAACGATAACCCTGCTGTTAAGTGCATTCTCATCAACTGTAGCCTGTGCAGTATCATTGCGGGCTGCGGCTATATTCACACTGTTATCTGTTTCAGTGGCATACCCGGAGCTCACGGTGATGGTGATATTCTCAAGTTCCTCTTCCTGTCCTGCCTGTACCTCATTTTCTTCGGGAGCAGAAAGATTTACGGTAATAGTCGTTCTCCCGTTTTCCTCTTCCTCAGGTCCTTCCGGAATATTTGCAACAAATGAGGAATCCGTCTCAGTTCCGGTCTGGTTTACAGCCGAGGTCTTATCTATCATCTCGGCAGCCACGTCATACATATCCCCCTTCATGTCCAGAGCCACGTCATAGGGATCCTTCTGCATATTTTCAGCCACATCATAAGGATCCTTCTGCATGTTCTCCGCCACATTGTAGGGATCCTTCTGCATGTTCTCCGCCACATTGTAGAGATCCTTCTGCATATTCTCCGCTACATTGTAGATCTCCCTCTGTTTCTTTTCGGTGATCTCCCTTATTTCTTCGGTGATCTTCCTCTCAAAAGGATCATAATCCTCTCCGGGCTTCTTTTCGAAGGGATCATATTCCTCTCCGGG
>CAMJPM010000043.1 GCA_946407725.1 uncultured Lachnospiraceae bacterium | reverse complement strand
GTTTAGCGGTAAATCCACGTTGTTGCAAATGTAGGTCACTTCATATTATCTGAAGCATCTGCCAAAAACCGGAAAAATAAAGATAATCTCGATTTTTGGTTTTGATCAGTAACAAGCTCTATAAATCTCTTTAATTCCCTGCGCCCTTTGATGTAGATTTTTTTTATCTTCATTTAAGGGCGTTATTTCTATCTTGTCTCCATCTCTGAATATTGAAAACAGGAGCTTGCCTTTCATGCTTCTCTTCCTTTTGCGCCGGCGCAAATTAAAAGAGCGGTTGCCCGCCCTTGTGTCGTTCTTCCTGTTCTGTTACAATGTCCCCGGTGCTGCCTAAACGGTGGCGGTTAGCCCTGTAACCTACTGTGAATTTCAGAAGGGAGGGCTTGTGCTTATGGATGTAATATCAATTACGGCTTTATGCCTTACTTGCTTTGCCATAGGGTACGCCCTTGGTAAAGACATAAACGCAAAATAACCGCCCCAGCCTGACAAGTTGAGCGGTTATTTTACAATCAACATTTCGGGCTAACCGTTGCTGTACGGGTAGCACTTTTTATGTGTTAATCTTAACGCTTTCCCGGGGTTCTGTCAATGCTGCATTCCCACGTTAAAAGCCGTGAACGGCAGGCCCACGGCTTTTAGGGGGAACTGAATAAAAGTATTTAAGGGGGTTACCTTTAGCAAATTTTCACGAGGGGTACATAAAAGCAAAACGCGGCGTTTTGTCCCCGTCAACGATCCGGGGCTATGACAAAATGTACCGGAACAACTATAAGAGCATAGAAAAGAAGCCCATCCGGAAGCTGAACAGCGAAACATTACAACTGTTTGTGTCCGAAATAAGCCAGGAATTGAGCCCTAAAAGCGTAGCGAACATTTACGGCCTGTTATCTTCCAGCCTTGCGTTTTACATGCCGGACGCCGTTTTCAGGGTATCGCTGCCGGAGAAGATAAAGAAGAAAACCACTTCCCCGACCAATGAGTATGTAAACCGCCTGTTCAATGAGGTCAGCCCTGAACTGAAAAAGTGCATAGTCCTTGCGGCTTTCGGGTCCTTGCGCCGGGGTGAAATATGCGCCCTGACATATAACGACCTCAACGGGGACACTGTAACTGTAAGTAAGGACATAGTACAGGATGATAATAACAGGTGGTTGTTAAAGGAGATCCCGAAAACGGAGGCATCATACCGGGAGGTCACATTGCCCGACAAGGCCGTTGAACTTCTTGGGGCTGGAAATCCGGATGAAAAGATAGTAAAATATAAAAATCCTCACAGTATAACAGGATGTTTTACGAAATTGAGAGGACGCCTTGGAGTTAATATCTGCTTTCACGATCTGCGCCACTACTATGCGTCAATCGGTGCGATCCTTGGCATCCCGAAATTATATCTGTAAGAATATGGCGGCTGGGTTCACGGGGGAAAAAGCAACGTCATGGAGAGCGTTTATCAGAACAAAATAGTATCTATATCAGATGGATATATTCAGAAAATGAAGAGGTATTTTAATGATGTTATCTGACAAAAAGCAACATGCACCACGAAATGCACCACAGCATTTACAAAATGCCGTGTTCATCGGGGAAAAACGCTTTTTTGTCGGGGGTTCGACTCCCCCGTGTCTCAGTCCTTAAAATACCGCATAAAATCAAGGAAAAGCCCGATTTTATGCGGTTTCCTTTTACCCTCAAATAACCCAGACGCGATGGCTAAACCGCTAAACCTCTGTTATTCACGAAAAACAAGGAGCCCGCAACCATGCCCAAAGAAAAGGCTGAAAGAAATAAAACCATTGACATTTCCGTGGAGGAAGGACGGCAATACCTGGACAGAACAATTGAGATAAATACTCCGGAAGCTGTAGAGCAGATACTCGACAAAACGATCCTGGGTGACTGTCTTGAAGTCATGCCTTTGCTGCCTGACGGTTTCGCAGATCTTCTGATCGCAGATCCCCCTTATAATCTGGATAAGGATTTTAACGGAAAAAAATTCAAAAAAACCTCGGACGAATTATATACCGAGTACACCGAAAACTGGATCCGGAAAGCAATACACATATTGAAGCCTGATGCTTCGATATATGTATGCTGTGACTGGCAGTCCAGCTCTGCAATAGAAAAGGTTCTGAAAAAGTATTTTATCATACAAAACAGGATAACATGGCAAAGAGAAAAGGGACGGGGCGCTCTAAGCAACTGGAAAAACGGCATGGAAGATATATGGTTTGCGACGAATTCAAGATCCTATACCTTTAATGTCGAAGACGTCAAGATCAGGAGAAAAGTCATCGCTCCCTACAGGGTGGACGGAAAGCCCAAGGATTGGGAAGAAACGGAATCCGGAAATTTCCGGAACACCTATCCGTCCAATTTCTGGGATGACATATCGATACCCTATTGGTCGATGCCTGAAAATACAGCTCACCCGACCCAGAAACCGGAAAAACTGCTTGCCAGGATCATTCTTGCAAGTTCAAATGCCGGCGACGTTGTTTTTGATCCATTTCTTGGTTCAGGTTCAACGTCAGTAACTGCAAAAAAACTGGGCCGCCATTTTGTAGGAATAGAAATAGACGCCCAGTACTGTGTATGGGCGGAAAAACGATTGGAAACAGCTGAAAACAACAAGGTAATCCAGGGTTACAAAGACGGGGTTTTCTGGGAAAGAAATACGTATCGCAGCTCCGGCAGCCATATCAGGTAATCAGGAATATCTTTATAAACAGAAAGGAACGGTACCAACAGATATGAGACAAGATCACTGATCTATGAAAATAACTGCATTACTACTGATAATTGCGCTTATGACCGCCTCCGTCAGCGCTTTTGGCGCAGATCCCGCCCGGAACCCTGATTTTCGGATCCTGACTATCCTTATGATAAAAAGGGGAAGCATATCGGCTATATGCCGGAAATAAGATTTCCAAGAGAATTTGACAAAAGCATCAAAATAAGTACAGAAGAAACGTCAGCACAATCCGGCGTTTCGCCTATTATCCATTACTGCAAAACCCTGGAGCTCTCAGAAAAGTATCCCGTGCATACTGCACCCAGATCCGCTTTACAAAATACCGATAAAACAGAATACAAGGTCCGGGATGTCTGTGTAAAGAATGTATATATAGATATGGCCGGTGAACCGGGAAGAGATTTTAACACTGAAAACGAGGAGTATACCTCCCGGGTTTACCAGTGCCTCTATTCCGGAGAGGTCTCCACCATCTGGGGCAGCGTATCCGAAAACAATCTGACACCGGAAGAAAAAGACCGCCTGGAAGCCCTGGACAAATATTTAAATTTTGCTGAAAGCGTCGATGAATTAACTCCTGATCAGGAACAGCCAGATGAAAAAGCATCCTTCCCTGTTTACATTCTGCCCGTGACCTTAAGCACGAGCAATTTCAAAGTAGAGAAGTTTGCAAAAAAAAGCATAAAGAAAGCCGTTATAACCTTTGATAACGGCTTATCCGCAAAGCTTAAATACAATGCCTCTGGAAAAAAGGATTTCACCACCGAATCAGACGGAACCATCATCATTATCACCGGTACAAATAACTATAACGGCAAGGTGACTACTTCCTCTTAAGTGCCATTCTGACTGTCCCTCTGGGATCGGTTATCAGAAGCTTCACAAGCCAGATCACCAGCGCAAGTGCAACTACAGACAGTCCGAGATACATGTCATTTATCATATCCTCAACAGCAGGAGCGAAATAATCGGCTCCCAGCTCCGCATATTCAAAAACGGCATCCACAAGCCACATTATCGAGGCGCCCCAGAAAAGAAACATCAGGGTGCCAAACTGCATCTCATCACTCTTCCTGTTATACCATAAAACACTTACAATAACAGCAGCAAATACAGTAATTAACAGTGTCATTTTGCTCCTCCTTATACTTCCTGTCCCTGTGCATCGGCAGCAGTTTTACGGCTAACTATCACATCCGCAGCCTTACACATAATAACCCAGACAATCGTTATTAAAAGTGCCATACATACACCGACTGTAGCCATTTCTCCAAGCATCGCCGCCGTATCCGCCGGGTCAGACATGGCTGTCAGGAACGGGAAGAAAGGAACAACCTCTCCATGCCAGATATGTTCAAACAAAAGGAGCACTACTCCGCCCCAAAGCATATTTGAAAGCCATTTTAGCTTTCTGCTCAAAGGAATATGAAGCTCCTTCACCTGTGTTGATCCGGAAGCTTCAGCCTCCATCATTTCCTTTTTTTCAACACCTTTCTCAACTGCAGTTACTATTACTGCTTCAGCAGCCGAAACTAAAAAACATGCCATACTCATTCCTCCTTAACACAACTAAAACAGGTACACACCACTCCCCCTACGGATTATAGTGTATACCTTTATACTCATAAAAACAACCTTTACTTATTAAAAATTCACACACAGTACAATTCAGCAGCCTGCCAGTCCGAAAATTGCACCGCGCCTGCTGCCCTACAACCTGCCCTCCTTAAATGCTCTCATCAGACTGTTTGTAAGGCTTAAATCCGTAGGCTGCAGCACAACCTCCTCTCTTGAGAACCATTCAGCGAGTTTAAGCTCCTCCTCATCCCTGTGTATCTCATTACTTCCCACAAGATCACAGCTGAAACCTACCATCAGGTCGTCCACGATCCCCCAGGGCTGGGAGCCGTAATAACGGATATTATCGACCTTCAGGCCTGTTTCCTCCATAACCTCCCTTTTAACTGTCTCCTCCAGGGTTTCACCTATTTCAGTAAAACCTGCCACAAGTGCATAAAAAGGAATGGCTCTCCCGGCATACTCAGTGAGCAGGATCTTTTCTCTTTCCCGATCAATTATGGCAACTGTCACTGCCGGAACTATCCTGGGATAGACGGTGTGACCGCATGAAGGACAGACTATTGCCCTCTCCTTTTCCGAGGAAATCGTTTTCGAGCCGCATCGTCCGCAAAAAACATTGTTTTTATACCAATTATGGAGCTGAAAAGCGGTCATTGCCAGAAAATGCTCATGCTTCGGGATATCCTGAACATTTCTCACATCCCGGAAGGATCTGAACACAAACCCTTCTTCCTCCTTCAAAAGACCATCAGAGACGTGCTTCATTAAAAAACAGTCCCTTCCGTCAATATTAAAAAGAAAGACCGGAACCTCTTCTGCTCCCCTAAACTTCAGATCAGAGTATACAGGAATATGGTGATCCTTTGTCATTACGGCACCGCCTCCAAAAGAGGTTTCATTCTCATTTCCGAAAATAAAGATCAGACTGTCATCCCTTAACTCAGAATTCTTCTTAAACTGATTATTAAATATATGTGGATCTATTTCGTGGATCATATCTTTTTTCTGTCGTTGTCTACACGTAAACGGGACTTGTCACCCGTTAGAGCACGTCTATAGTGGCAAATTAAAAGCCTGACCCATGTACATGACACAGGTCAGGCTCAAATTCAAAAATTAACCCCAGGGATTTTCATCCTCGTATCTTACTCCTGCAGGATGATTGTACTCGATTTCCTTAGGATCTACACCAATGTACTTCAGTGCCTCATAGAGAGACTTTCCATAGTGTCCGAACATAACCGCACCGTGATGAGGGAAGTTCTTTCCGATCAGTTCATATCTGTAGAACCGGCCCATCTCCTTAATAGCAAATACGCCTATGCCGCCGAAGGACTTGGTAGCAACGGGAAGAACTTCTCCCTCTGCCGCATAAGCCCTGAGAATGCAATCAGCAGTTGACTGCAGACGGTAGAATGTAATATCTCCGGCATTGATATCGCCCTCGATAGTTCCTTCACACCATTCAGCAGGATGAGTATTGGCCATGATCTTCTGATAGTCAAGGTGTGCGTCATGAATATGTGTTGAGCAGGTATTTCCACAGTGGAAGCCCATAAAGGTATCAGTGTGCTTATAGTCAAATTTGCCCTTGATGCTCTCCTCATACATATCCTTGGGAACGGAGTTATTGATATCAAGAAGGGTAACAGGCTCTCCGGAAATACATATTCCGATGTACTCTGAAAGAGTTCCGTAAATATCAACTTCACAGGAAACAGGAATGCCCCGTCCGGTAAGACGTGAGTTTACATAACAAGGAACAAATCTGAACATATCCTGAAATGCAGGCCAGCACTTTGTTGTAAGAGCCACATATTTCCTGTAACCCTTATGCTCCTCAAGCCAGTCTAAAAGTGTAAGCTCATACTGGGCAAGCTTCGGAAGCATCTTATTGTCACCCAGCTCCTTTGTCATGTCAGCAACTACATCAGGTATCCTCTTGTCCCCTTCATGCTTCTGATATGCTTCAAAAAGATCCAGCTCGGATTCTTCCTCGATCTCCACACCGAGGTTGTAAAGCTGCTTTATAGGAGCATTGCATGCCAGGAAATTAGCAGGTCTGGGACCAAAGGAAATGATCTTTAAGTTTGCAAGACCTACTGCAACCCTTGCGATAGGCAGGAACTCATGGATCATATCTGCACAGTCCTCTGCGTCTCCGCAAGGATACTGGGGGATCCATGCCTTTGTATTTCTGAGGGCCAGATTATAGCTGGCATTCAGCATTCCGCAGAAAGCATCTCCTCTTCCGCTTACACCCAAGGTGTTCTGTGACTCCTCAGCAGCAGCACAGAACATCTTCGGTCCGTCAAAATGCTTTGCAAGCAAACTCTCTGCGATCTCAGGACCAAAGTTTCCAAGATAAATACAAAGAGCGTTACACTCATTCTTCTTTACATCTTCAAGAGCGTTAACCATGTCGATCTCACTCTCGACAATGGTGATGGGGCACTCGTATATATCCTCGCTGCCATATTTTTTGGTATAGGCTTCAAAGAGTGCTTTTCTCCTGTTTACTGCAAGGGGTGCGGGGAAACAGTCTCTGGATACTGCGACCAGTCCTACCTTGATCTTGGGAATGTTGTTCATATTCTTTCTTTTTCTCCTTTCTTTTAATATGTCAATAGCCGTCCGCAAATAAGCGAACGGCATTTGACAAAATTAATTTACGCTATTACCGGGAAAACCGGTTTCAGAGCAGGATATATGCTCTTAAACTTCTGATATTGCTCTTCGTACTTCTTAACAAGCTCTGCCTCAGGCTCAACCACTTCCTTAACCTTTATTATGGCTGCTGCAGCTTCTTCTACGGAAGCATATTCACCGCAGGCCACCATGGCAAGCATTGCACCGCCCATTCCGGGACCTTCTTCCGAAACAGGTACATCCACAGTGATATTTAAGATATTGGCGATCATAATTCTCTCAATTACGCTTTTTCCGCCGCCGCCGCATATCTTTGTCCGCTCGGGACAGATCCCTATGGACCTGGCAACTTCATACATATCTCTGGTGGCATACGCCATGCCTTCCATTACTGCCTGAAGCATATCATATCTGGAGGTATCCAGCGTAATACCGGTAAAAGTACCTCTGGCATTGGGATCATTCCAGGGACTTCTCTCACCCATTAAATAGGGCAGGAAAAATACATGGTTTTCACCCAGATTTTTATTCATGAGACCCTCTTCTCCAAAATAATCCTTAGACTTGAGGATGTCCTCCATCCACCACTTTTTAGTGCTGGCAGCGGATAACATACAGCCCATAAGATGGAAGGAGCCATCCGCATGATCGAAGGAATGGAGGGCGTTATTGGGATCCACACCGAATTTCTTTGATGAAATAAATATGGTTCCGCTGGTACCAAGGGAGATATTGCACATGCCGTCTCCCACGGTTCCTGTACCCACAGCAGCTGCCGCATTGTCTCCGGCGCCTGCAGCTATGACTACATCAGCACCAAGTCCTGTCTCATCAGCGATCTCCTTCTTTAATGTGCCCACCTTCTCATAGCTCTCAAAGAGCTGAGGCAGCTGATCCTCGCTGATAGAACAGATCTCCAGCATCTCCTTTGACCATTTACGGTTTTTAACGTCCAGCAGGAGCATTCCCGATGCATCCGAATAGTCGGTACAGAAAGTACCTGAAAGCCTGTATGCCAGATAATCCTTCGGCAGCATGATCTTTTTGATCCTGCTGAAATTCTCCGGCTCGTTTTTCTTCATCCAGAGGATCTTCGGAGCAGTAAAACCTGCAAATGCAATATTAGCGGTATATTCGGAAAGCTTATCCTTCCCGATCTCATTATTCAGGAAATCAACCTCCGCAGTAGTACGGTTGTCGTTCCAGAGAATAGCCGGACGTATCACATTGTCGTTCTCATCGAGAGCAACCAGACCGTGCATCTGTCCGCCAAAGCTGATGCCCTTAACAAGGGATTTGTCTATTCCGGACACCAGCTCCTTTAATGCCTCCATGGTCTTATCAAACCATTCCAGCGGATCCTGTTCCGACCAGCCGGGATGGGGAAACATCAAAGGATAATCCTTTGATACGGTCTTCTGTATATTGCCCTTCTCATCAGAAAGGAGCAGCTTAACCGATGAGGTACCAAGATCTATGCCTATATATAACATATAACGTACCCTGACCTTTCTGTATTACTTTGTGCTCTTCTTCTTGTCAGCGAGAATATCAAATACAACAGCTGCAAGAAGAACCACGCCCTTAACAACCTTCTGCCAGTTGGCATCCACACCCATGAGGGACATTCCCAGGTTTATAACACCGATAAGAGTAGCTCCCACAACCATTCCGAAGATGTTGCCGGCACCGCCGTATGCGGAAACACCGCCTACAACGCAGGCCGCGATGGCGTCCATTTCGTAATAGGTTCCGGCTGTTGAATTGGCTGCCTGGAATCTTGCTGTAACAATAAATGTGGTTATGGCGGTAAGTACTGCCATATTCAGGTATGCTATGAACATTATCTTTCTGGTATCCACACCTGAAAGCCTTGTGGCCTCGGCATTTCCGCCGATGGTATAGAAATATCTGCCCAGGGTGGTTCTGGAGGTAATAAAGTCATAAATGAGAACTATGGCTACAACCCAGATAAGAACCGTGGGAATACCACCTGCCATGGCCAGCTTGTAGGCAAAGAGCATGATTGCTGCCACAGCCAGGACACATCTTATAAGAAGAGATGTCATGGAATCAACTTCATAACCCTTTTTAACCTTGTTTGCCCTGCTCATAAATGAAGTAATGACAACGATGGCACTTGCGGCAATACCCGCTACAATACAGACTACATTCAGCTGATTGATAGGGGTAGATAAAATCTTACCTGAAAAGATTCCAAGGAATCCCTTCTGTGCTGCAAGTGAAATACTTCCTGTGGTGCTGTTATCGCTGAGAAGCTTTGTTCCCCATCCTCTGAAAGCAAGATAACCTGCCAGGGTAGCGATCCACGGTGGGATATTCACATAAGCTATAAGATAGCCCAGTACACTACCATAAATAACGCCGATAATGAGCATTACGACTATGGATACTCCGGGGTTCATTGCCTTTACGGACATAAGTATTCCGCCGATGGCACCAAGGAAACAAACAAAAGAACCGCAGGAAAGATCGATGTTACCGCCTGTCAGCATACACATAAGCATACCTGCCGCAAGCACGAATACGTAAGCATTCTGGGTAATCAGCGCATTAAACTGCATAGCCTCGAACATCTGTCCGCCTGTCATCACAGTGAAAAAGATAAACACCAGGACAAGGACTATCAGCATTGCATTTTTCTTTAATACTTCAACTACATTATTATTTGCCATGACTCCTCCTCCCTTACTTTTTCTTCTTGCTTGACACTACGTCAAAGACAATAGCTGCTAAAACAACGAGACCTTTTATTACCTTCTGGAAGTTGGCATCCATACCCATGATACTCATACCCATGTTGATTACACCCATGAGAAGAGCACCGATTACGATACCGAATACATTTCCTTCACCGCCGTATGCGCTGGCTCCTCCGATAAAGCAGGCAGCAATGGCGTCCATTTCATAGCCCTGTCCAAATGTGGGCTGTGCCTGGGTTGCCCTGGCTATTGTAAGTATACCGCCAAGTCCTGACATAAGGCCCATATTTACATAGGCGAAGAAATATACCTTCCTGGAATCTATACCGGAAAGGGTTGTAGCCTTTTCGTTACCGCCTACCGCATAGAGATAACGGCCCATGGTGGTATTCGATGTGATATAAGCATAGGCAATAAGGACTACTCCTATCCAGATAAGGGATGTAGGTATGCCCTTGTACTGCGCAAGCTTAAAGAAGAACCATATAACTGCAGCTGCGATCACAACCATCTTTATCATATCAGATGAAAGAGGTCCTACGCTGTATCCGGCCTTCTTTGCGTCATTTCTTTTCTTAAACACAAGCAATGCGTAAATTGCCACAAGGATGATACCCACGAGGACACAGGTGATATTAAGGGCGCCGCCCCCGAAGAGATCAGGAACATAACAGTCAGCACCGCCGCCGAATACATTTAAGAATATAGTATCATCAATACCTACCGCATAACCCTCGAGAACTACGTTGGAAAGTCCCCTGAAAGCATACATGCCGGCCAGAGTTGCTATAAAGGGAGGTACCTTTACATATGCGATCCAGAAGCCCTGCCATGCTCCCACGAGTATTCCACCGATAAGCATTACTATTACCGCAAATACCCAGTTGATATCCTTATCCATCATAACGGCTCCGATACCGCCCACAAAGCAGACAACGGATCCGCATGCCAGGTCAATGTTACCGCCTGTAAGGATACACAGAAGCATACCTGCCGCAAGCACGAACACATAGGCATTCTGTGAAATAAGGTTATTGATATTCTGCGCCAGCAGCATCTTTCCGCCCGTCACAACATGGAAGAAAATAAGGATAACTATAAGGGCAAATACCATTGTATACTTTTTTAATACATCTTTAATGTTTATACTCATGTCATTCACCCCTTTCCTGACTGTAAAATACTCTGCATGATAAGTTCCTGTGATGCCTCAGCCGCATTGAGCTCTCCCACGAACTTTCCTTCATTCATGATATAGATCCTGTCACTCATACCAAGAACCTCAGGAAGCTCTGAAGAGATCATGATAACTGATTTTCCGGCCCTTACCAGATCATTAATGATGCAATAGATCTCGTATTTTGCTCCGACATCGATACCTCTGGTAGGTTCGTCAAGAATAAGGATATCGGGATCGGTAAACATCCACTTTGCAAGGAGAACCTTCTGCTGGTTACCTCCGGAAAGATTACCCACGTTCTGTTCAACCGAAGGAGTCTTTGTCTCAAGCTTTTCCTTGTACTCTACGGCAATCTGATATTCCTTATCGGCATCAATGATACCCTTCTCGCTGACACCTTCCATATTAGCAAGGGAAGTATTGACTTTTATGGTATTGGTAAGTACAAGGCCGTTACCCTTTCTGTCTTCTGTAACATAGGCAAGCTTTGCATCAATGGCGGCTCTCGGGTTCTTGAGATCCATTTCTTTTCCGTTTATCTTTAAGGTTCCGGTAATGGTGGAACCGTAGGACTTTCCGAACACACTCATTGCAAGCTCGGTACGTCCGGCTCCCATAAGACCGTAGATACCCACAACCTCTCCCTTTCTGACATTGAGGTTGACACCGTCCACAACCTTTCTTTCCGTATACAGAGGATGGTAAACAGTCCAGTCCTTAACCTCCATATTGATATCGCCCTTTTCGATGGCTTCTCTCTTGGGGAAACGGTTTGTAAGCTCACGGCCTACCATTCCTCTTATAATCCTGTCTTCACTGATCTCCATTGTATGGCAGTCCATTGTCTCTACTGTCGATCCATCACGGATTACCGTGATCTTATCAGCCACATAGACAACCTCGTTGAGCTTGTGGGTAATGATTATCATTGTCATACCCTGCTTCTTAAATTCCAGCATCAGATCCAGAAGCGCTTTTGAATCAGTTTCATTCAGGGATGATGTAGGCTCATCAAGGATAAGAAGCTTGGCATGCTTGGCAAGAGCCTTCGCAATTTCAACAAGCTGCTGTTTACCGGTTCCGATATCCTTGATCAGTACCCTTGAAGATTCTGAAAGTCCAACCATCTTCAGGTATTTGTCAGCCTCACCGTATGTTTCGTTCCAGTTGATCGCATTCTTTTTTCCTCTCTCATTTCCGAGGAACATGTTTTCGCCGATGGACATCTGGGGCACAAGCGCAAGCTCCTGATGTATGATAACGATTCCCTTTTCCTCGGAATCCTTTATCTTCTGGAACTTACAGACTTCACCATTATAAATTATGTCTCCTTCATAGGTTCCGTAGGGATAAATTCCGCTAAGGACATTCATCAGCGTTGATTTTCCGGCTCCGTTCTCTCCGACCAGAGCGTGGATCTCCCCCTCCTCAACTGAAAGGTTTACATTATCCAAAGCCTTTACACCGGGGAAGGTTTTTGTGATGTGATCCATTTTCAGCAATTCTTTCGCCAAAGTAAGACCCTCCTCTCTGCCTTTCTACCTTAAAAATATACCTTAATGCTGCCCAAAAACTACCGTTAATTATATATTCGAATTATATCACATTCATTGCATTCAATCTAAAATTAAATTTGGGGCGGGCTAAGCCCGCCCCAAACACTTTACTGCAAATATTTGAGCAGTTATGAATTATTTAAGCTGATCCTCTGTGTAATATCCGGAATCGATGAGGAGCTCTTTATAGTTGTTTGCATCAGCAAATACAGGCTCGCAAAGGAATGAAGGAACTGTGATAACGTTGTTGTTGTAGGTCTCGGTATCGTTAACATCAACAGTTGCTCCTGTAAGGATCTGTCCAACCATCTTTACAACCTGGCTTGCAAGAGTACGTGTATCCTTGAATACTGACATTGACTGCTTTCCGGCGATCATGTTCTTTGTATTCTCGATATCGCAGTCCTGGCCGGTGATGATGGGATATTTGCCGTTGTAGTTAGCTGCAAGAGCGTTCTCAACACCAAGAGCTGTGGAGTCGTTTGAGCAAAGCCATACATCGAGGTCTGTTCCATCTGCATAGTAAGATGAAAGGATGTTCTCTGCTCTGGACTGAGCTACGTCTGTTCCCCATGTAGGAGTAGCAACGTCTTCGAACTTGGTCTGTCCGGACTTAACAACGAGCTTTCCAGCGTCGATGTACTCTTTAAGAATATCATATGCACCGTTGAAGAAGAAGCCTGCGTTGTTGTCACCGGGATCTCCTGCTGTGAACTCGATGTTGAAAGGTCCTGCAGCATTGTCAAGGTCAAGAGCTTCCTTTACATATGTACCCTGAACCACACCAACCTTGTAGTTGTCGAATGTTGCATAGTAGGAAACTGCATCTGAGTCCATAAGGAGACGGTCATAAGCTATAACCGGGATGCCTGCATCCTTAGCCATGTCAAGAGCTTCACCAAGTGAAGATCCTTCGATAGCCGCGATAACGAGAACATTGCAACCGCTGGAGATCATGTTCTCAATCTGTGAAAGCTGTGTCTGAACGTCGTTTGAAGCGTACTGAAGGTCAACCTCATATCCGGCTTCCTTAAGTTCCTTCTCCATGTTAGCGCCGTCCTGGTTCCATCTCTGAAGATCCTTGGTGGGCATTGAAACACCAACCTTGCCGCCTTCTGCGGGAGCTGCTGCCTCTGCTGCGGGAGCTGCTTCCTCTGCTGCGGGAGCTGCTTCTTCTGCTGCTGCAGGTGCTGCTTCCTCTGCTGCGGGAGCGGGAGCTTCAGCTGCGGGTGCAGGTGCTGCTGCGTCTGTGGATCCTGAGCTGCTTCCGCCGCATGCTGCAAGTGAGAATGTCATAGCGCCGGCAAGCAGTACTGCCAATAACTTCTTTGCCATAATAATTTTCCTCCTTAAGAAATTTGGCTGTTGCTTCAGTATCTTTACTAAAGCAACTTTTATAAAGCTCTTTTATAATATTGCTTTATCATGTTTATGTCAATACTATTTTTGTATTTTTTGTAAAATATTTTTACTTTATTTCTTTGTAACGTATTTTCTGATATCCAGGGAGATGGCGATGTATATGATAACACCCAGAGCCACCCACTGTGCGTTTGCGTTCACTCCGAGGAACTGCAGGGCCGCTTTCAGGAGTTCAAATACCGCTACACCGATAACAGCCGAGGAAACCTTGCCTCGTCCGCCTGTTACGGATACGCCTCCGATGGTACATGCCGCGATGGCTTCCATTTCATATCCAAGACCCAGGTTAACCGAAGCTCCTCCGGACTTGGCTCCCAGCATGAAGCCCGCCAGTCCGTAAAAAGCTGCTGCCTTTGCATAGATAAGAACCATTGTGAGCTTTACGGGAACACCGGTTACTTCCGCTGCCTGAGGGTTGGCACCTATGGCATACATATATTTGCCGTGTCTTGTCATATTGAATATGAACCAGGTAATAACGGCGACCACTATGGCGATCCAGATAAGCCAGGGAATAAATAAGAACCTCTGGGTTGCAAGATTTGTATAACTCTCAATATATCCTCCAAGAGGAGTCGCATTGGTAAAGATAAGATTGAGGCCGTAAACTATTTCCATCATTGCCAGGGTGGAGATAAAGGGCGGCACGTTCAGGAATGCAATGAAAAATCCCGTTACGGAGCCAAATACGGCAGTGATGAGCATTACGATCACAAGAGCTCCGAAAAGGCTCATGGGAGGCATATCCGGGAAGAATTTGCCTGCGTAATCAGCCCTCTGCAGAAGAACACCGGCTATACATCCTCCGAGGCCTATCATACGTCCTGCAGACAGGTCGCAGCCTGCGGTGATAACGCAGCCCGCTATCCCGAGAGCTATAACAAGCCTGGAGCTCATGTTGAGCAGGAGGTTCATCAGGTTGTTGCTTGAAATAAAGTTCGGCGATTTGATGGTTGTAATGATAACGAGAATGATCATAACAAGGATCACGCCGTAATTGATGAGGAATTCTTTAAGGTTAAATGCTTTTTTGTTCATTTTTTTCCCCCTGTGGTTATTTGAAAATCACTTGCATCTGTTCACATGCATCTGTTTGAACAGCTGCGGACTATTTATGACATCAAGAGTAACTGCCTGGAAACTGAAGGCTTCCGAACAGATAAAATCAGAACTGGGTAGCGTACTGCATCACGCGTTCCTGGGTAAGCTCACTGGGATCAGATAACTCGCCCCGGACATATCCGTTGCACATTACATATATCCTGTCAGACATGCCGAGAAGCTCCGGCATTTCCGAGGATATCATGATAATTGCCTTTCCCTCTTTGGCGAGGCGGCACATTATCTCATAAATCTCGTGCTTGGCTCCCACGTCGATACCCCTTGTGGGCTCATCCATTACAAGGATATCGGGATTGTTTGCCAGCCATCTTGCAATGATGACCTTCTGCTGGTTACCTCCGGAAAGACTTCCTATCTGCGTACTCATGTTAGGTGTCTTTATTGCCAGCTGTACAATGCTCTGATCCACTATCTTATTGATGCTCTTGTGGTCAAGCACCATGCCCATTTTCAGGTTCTTGTCATATATGGAAACACCTACGTTATCCTTTATGGAAAGACATCCTAAGATACCGTTTCCACGCCTGTCCTCGGTAATAAGCCCAAGGCCGGAATTCATGGCTTTACGGGGATTCTTGTTGTCCACCCTCTTTCCGTTGATGTAGATCTCACCGGATTTAATGTTCCTGATGCCGAAGATCGCCTCCATAAGCTCGGTCCTCTGGGCTCCTACCAGTCCGCCGAAGCCAACGATCTCACCTTTTCTTACCTTAAATGAACAATCCTTAAACGAATGTTCATTAATGGAGGTAATATTCTTACACTCAAGAATGACATCTCCGGGAACATCCGGGTGGGGAGGATAGATATTTGTAAGCTCACGGCCCACCATCTTGGTAATGATGTCATCGGTGGACATATCTGCCGCAGGCCAGGTTCCCACATAGGTACCGTCACGCATGATGGTGATGTCATCGGCGATCCTCTTGATCTCATCCATCTTATGGGAAATATAGATCATTGCCACGCCCCTGTTCCTTAAATCATTCATGATCCTGAAGAGCACTTCAACCTCCTTATCGGAAAGGGAGGATGTGGGCTCGTCGAAAATAATGACCTTTGCCTCATGGGATACGGCCTTTGCGATCTCTATGCTCTGCATCTGTCCTATGGAAAGATCAAAAAGAGGGGTCTTCGGATTGAAATCCATACCCACTTCCTTCATCCAGTGGACAGTATCATCATACATTTTTTTATGATCTATGACCTTTAAAGGTCCAATATTCTTAGTCGGAAAACGCCCCAGATACATATTTTCCGCCACACTTCTGGGAAGTACGGGCTGCAGCTCCTGATGCACCATGGCAACACCCAGCTTCATGGCTTCATCCGGGTTGTTGATCGTAACCTTCTTTCCCTCAATATGAATCTCACCCTCATCCATTTTATAAATGCCGAAGAGACATTTCATGAGAGTGGATTTGCCTGCGCCGTTTTCTCCCATCAGCGCATGTACGGTTCCCGGCCTGACTGAAAGCGAAACATTATCAAGCGCTTTAACGCCGGGGAATGATTTTGATACCCCTTTTAATTCAAGATAATACTCTGCCATACCGCCTCCTTTTTAACATGGCGGGTATGGAAAACCACGCCCGCCATCTACATGGCAAGGGTCAGGAAATATTACACCCGGCCCTCACCACAACATAACCAGTTTGAATATTACTTGAGTGAATCAAGTACTGACTGAGCATTTTCGGTTGTAACCTTTACATAATCGCAGCCGATATAGTGCTCGTTGCCCTTGCCTGTAAGGTAATTTGCAGCAGCATCTGCAGCGCTGTGGGACTGGCTGATGTGATCGTTGAATACGGTACCTGTGATGGTTCCCGCGATAACGTCCTCAACAACCTCTGTAAGAGCGTCAACACCTACAAGATAGATGTCTGTGCCAACCTTACGTCCTGCAGCTTCAATAGCCTGAAGTGCTCCAAGAGCCATAGCGTCGTTGTTGCAGAATACAACTTCGATGTCATTGCCGTACTGTGAAAGAGCATTAGCAACGAGCTGCTGTCCCTGTGCCTGATCCCAGTTACCAACCTGATCGGTAAGGCAGTTAACTTCAAGGCCTGCATCTGTAAGAGCCTTAACTGAGAACTCTGTCCTGTACTGTGCGTCTACGTTCTCGGGGTCACCCTCGATCATGATGTAGTCAACCTTGCCGTTCTTGTTGAAATCGATGGCGTCAATGCCGAGGTCGTTGATGATCTCACCCTGCATTGTTCCGGACTGACGTGCATCACATCCTACATAGGTAACATTCCAGTTGTTGTCTGCCCATCTCTTTTCCTCGTCTGCATCGGGCTCACGGTTGATGTAAACAAGAGGAATGTTTGCAGCTACAACCTTGTCGGTAATGGTTGCTGCTGAAGATGAGTTAACGGGGTTGATGATAAGTACGTCTACACCGTCAGCTATGAAAGCGTCGATCTGGTTAGACTGTGTTCCCTGGTCATTGGCACCGTCCTGGATGGTGATGTTCTCTTTTGAGAAGCCAAGGGAAACAAGGTATGACTCAAGCTCTGTACGGAAAAGAGTCATGAAGTTATCAGAGAACTGATAGATACATACGCCAACCTTCTTGCTTGCAAGGTCGCCGCCTGCTGCATCTGCTGCAGCGTCTGCTGTCTCTTCTGCTGCGGGAGCTGCCTCCTCTGCTGCGGGAGCTGCCTCTTCTGCTGCAGGTGCTGCTTCCTCTGCTGCGGGAGCTGCTGCCTCTGCTGCGGGAGCCTCAGCTGCAGGTGCATCTGCTGCGGGTGCAGGAGCTGCGCCGCCTCCGCATGCTGCCAGAGAGAATGTCATTGCTCCGGCAAGAAGAACTGCCAATAATTTCTTTGCCATAATAATTTCCTCCTTTTAATAAAGCTGTTAAAGTCACAAACATACGCAAGCCATATCACGTATTTTTACGACTTTTTTACTCAAATACCATAATATTGCGATGTCACAAAAAAGTCAATATTTATTTACAATATATTTACAAAATTTAAACTTAAGAATTCTTTTAGCAGCGCAATGAAAACTTTGATATTTTGACCTGAATATGCTGTCAGATACTTTCAATATAATCATTGACAAAGTGCCACGCAATGCCCATCATTCCCGCTTTTCTCGGGAATTTTCCAAGCTTCACGAAATCCGCCCCGTCTCCGAAAGCATTCCTTTCAGCCACATACCTCTTAATATCCGGCAGGTACTCCTCAAGATACTCTGAAACAAATCCCCCCAGCAGCACATCTCCGTCAAAGATCATCCTGATATTATTGATACCGATGGCCAGATGCTTTAAAACATCATCCCACAGAGCCTTTGACGCCGGATCACCCTTGTGAACCAGTTCGAAAAATTCCTCCATGGTCTTATCTATGTCCATTGTAAATCTCATGGCGCTGCAGTAAGCCTCGAGACATCCCCTGGCCCCGCAGTTGCACTGCAGGCCGTCGGGCTGAACACACATATGCCCGAACTCACCGCTTCTGTGGTTCACGCCGGAATAGGTTTTCCCGTTGATGAAGAAAGTACCGCCCACTCCGTTTTCCAGAAGGATATAGGCAAAGCTCTTCTTTCTGTCCTGGGGGCTCATGGCCATCCATTCCGCATATCCTGCACAGTTGCCGTCATTCTCTATAAAAACGGGATAAGGCCTGCATCCGTCCCTTAGGCTCCTTAAACTGATATTCTTAAGCCTCATGCTGGGGGACAGGAGAACAGCATCTTCCTTAACATTCAAAACACCCGGAATGGTAATGCCCACTCCAAGTATCCTCTCTTTATCCAGGTTGTTCTCACTGATGAAAAGCTCCAGCTCCTCTTTCACGTCTTTTCCAAGATCAGCGGACACACCGCCCACTTTTCTGACGCTCTTTTCCGCCAGCTGGTTGAGCTTTATATCGGAAGCCAGAAGTCTGATGTGATTTGTGGTAATGGAAACGCCGATAGCTATCCTGACGTCATCCACAACAAGATAGCCCACCGGGGGCCTTCCTCCGGTAGAAACCTGGGTTTCCACGGGCCTTATAAGTCCTGCGTCCAGAAGTTCGGAAACATTCTGATGAATTGTCGGCAGACTTAAGTTCAGATCAATAGCCATTGCCTGCTTGCTCACAGGCTCATTAGAATTGTAGATAAATCTGAATATTCTGTTTCTGGTTTTTCTACGCCTCTCGGTAAGGGGCGTCCCCAATGACTTCATAAAAAACGACTCCGGCGAAATATTTTATAAAAAAGGTACTTTTACAAAATAAATTTACTAAACGGCTTTACTATATACGTTTTTTATGTCAAAGTCAATACGGAAAATCACATAACATTATAAAAATGGAAGCTGTCGCCGGAGACGGCTGATGAGGTCTAAATAGCATCAACCACTGAACTGTACCCAGGATCACTGCTCCATGAGCACATCTTCGGCATTTCCGTTGAAGAGCTTCTCAAGAACAGCGCATGCGCAGCTGTTGGACAGCACCTCATCATGAAGCTTTGATTTTATTATTTTTACCTTCATATTATTTCTGAAAACTATTCTCTCATTTACCAGCCTTTCACATTCCGAAAGATATCTGCCGGGAATAAGGCAGCCCTCGTGGCCTATAATAAACAAATTGCTGCAGCCGATATTAACCAGGTTGGTAATGCCATAGGAAAGCATTATGGCCATTTCCCTGAAAACCCTGTCCACATCATCCGGAGCATCATGTTCGTATTTTTTGCAGAACTCCTTAAAGGACAGCTCCTCTCCGGTGGCCTGCGCCAGCTTATCCCTGATTTTCAGGGTGGAAATATAGCTTTCCAGGCAGCCATGCCTTCCGCAGTTACACACCGGACCGTTGTAATTAATGCAGACATGCCCTATTTCCGCGGTGAATCCCAATTCATTCCTGAAAAGAGCCCCATTGATAATGTATCCTCCGCCAACACCCCAGGAAATACCCAGAAAAACAAAGTTGTTATAATTCCTGCCCTCGCCGAAATACAGCTCCGTCAGCGTTGCACAGTCATATTCATGTTCAAAAAAGACCGGCAGATCATATCTCTTTTTTACTATATCGAGCACATGGATATTCTTCATGTCAAAAAAATTCGGGGGATCCAGTATCATGCCTTTAGCTGTATTTACAGGTCCCAGAGCCCCTATGCCTATCCCTATGATCTTTTCATTACTGTGGTTTTCAAGGAGTCTGTCCACAATGTCGAAGATCATGTCAAACATTTTGTCGTGGTTTTCATTTGTCAGCTGAAATCTTTTGCCGTCTATGATGTTAAGCTGCATGTCACAGAGGGATACGCCGCACTTAAAACGGTTTATATGGATGCCTATGATCTTTGGTGCCGATTTGGAAAGTTCAAGTGAAATAGGGTTCCTGCCCTTCTTTCCTATCCTCTGTATCTTTCCTTCCTCAATTATCCCCTCGTTTTCAAATTCACTTATTATATTTGTGGTCGCCATTTTGGACAGTCCCGTCTCTCTGGCAATTTCAATCCTTGAAGTGCATTTCCCGGTACAGAGGAGCTTCAAAATAAGTCCCCTGTTCTGATGCTTTAACGTAGTGTTATTGTGACCGGCATTTTTCATATTTCTTTAACAACCCCTGTTTTTTTGCATTTTTAGTCACTGATATGATATGATACCAATGGTTTGCCGCCGATTTTATCACACCTGAAAGGTCTGCAGCAAATTCTCAAAATATAATATTTCATTATACCACACGGAGGCAGATAAATGGGAGGATTTTTTGGCGTAGCATCACACGAGGACTGCGTTTTTGATCTGTTTTACGGAACCGATTATCATTCACATCTGGGCACAAGAAGGGCCGGCCTGTCTGTTTACGACAGGGAAAAAGGCTTTGACCGCGCCATCCACAATATAGAAAATGACCACTTCCGTCCCAAATTTGACCGGGACATTCAGAACATGAAAGGAAACCTGGGGATAGGCTGTATAAGTGACTATGAGCCCCAGCCCCTTATCGTCCGTTCCCATCACGGAACCTACTCCATAAGTACCGTAGGAAAAATAAACAACACCGATGAGCTTGTAAAAAAGCTGTTTAACGAAGGCCATTCGCACTTTCTGGAAATGAGCGGCGGCGACATAAATCCCACGGAGCTTACTGCCTCCCTTATCAATCAGAAAGCAAGCATTACGGAGGGAATAAAATACGCCCAGGAGAACATCCGCGGTTCCATGACGATACTTGTCATGACTGAAAAGGGTATATATGCGGCAAGGGACTTCTGGGGAAGAACCCCTGTGGTAATAGGAAGAAAGGAAAACGCTTTCTGCGTATGCTTTGAATCCTTTTCTTTTCTGAACCTGGGATATAAGACCGTACACGAGCTGGGACCGGGAGAGATCATATATATGACCCCTGACGGATATGAGACAGCTTCCCCTCCCCGGGATAAAATGAAGATCTGCACTTTCTTATGGATATACTACGGCTTTTCCGCCTCAGCATATGAAGGGCTGAATGTTGAAGAAATACGTTATAAATGCGGTGCGGCCCTAGCAAAAAGAGACAGGGAGAGGGGTCTGCACCCGGATCTGACCGCAGGAGTCCCGGATTCCGGAGTAGCTCACGCCATAGGTTATTCAAATGAATCCGGCATTCCCTATTCCAGACCCTTTGTAAAATACACTCCCACCTGGCCCCGTTCCTTCATGCCCACCCATCAGAGCAAAAGGAACCTTATAGCCAAAATGAAGCTTATCCCCGTGGAGGACCTGATAAGAGGAAAAAGCCTGCTCCTTATCGACGACTCCATTGTCAGGGGCACACAGTTAAGGGAGACCACCGAATATCTCTTTAACAGCGGAGCAAAGGAGGTTCACATCCGTCCCGCCTGTCCTCCCCTGGTCTTTGGCTGTAAATACCTGAATTTTTCCAGGTCAAATTCCGAAATGGAGCTTATTACGAGACGGATCATAGAAAAGCTGGAGGGAACACGTGAGCCCTCCCCTGAAACCCTGGAAAAATACACCGATCCTGACACCGCCGAATATGCGGCAATGCTGAAGGAGATCGGAGCGCAGTTAAACTTCACATCCCTCCATTACCACAGGCTGGATGATATGACGCAAGCAGTGAACTTAAACCCCTGCAGCCTCTGCACCTACTGCTGGAACGGCAGGGAGTAGAAAGGAGATATAACAAAACATGAGCACAACCGGTTTCGACAACGAACAGTACCTTAAGATCCAGTCAGAACACATAGCAGAGAGAATAGGACAGTTCGGAGGAAAACTCTACCTGGAATTCGGCGGCAAGCTGTTCGACGATTTTCACGCATCACGGGTCCTTCCCGGTTTTCATCCGGATTCAAAGATCAGGATGCTGAAAAAGCTCCGTGACCAGACGGAGATCATCATCGCCATAAATGCCGGAGATATAGAAAAAAACAAGGTCCGCGGGGATATAGGCATCACCTATGACATGGATCTTTTGCGTCTTGTGGACGCCTTTACAAATAACGGCCTCCATGTGGGAAGCGTTGTAATGACACAGTTCGCGGAGCAGCCCTCTGCCATTGCATACGAAAAAAAGCTGAAAGCTCTGGGAATGAAGGTATACCGTCACTACGTGATACCCGGCTATCCCTCCAATGTTCCCCTTATCCTCAGTGACGAGGGATACGGCAAGAATGACTACATAGAAACCTCGAAACCTCTGGTGGTAGTCACTGCCCCGGGGCCTGGAAGCGGAAAGATGGCCACCTGTCTTTCACAGCTCTATCATGAAGCCAAAAGAGGAGTAAAGGCCGGATATGCCAAATTCGAGACCTTCCCCATCTGGAACCTGCCCTTAAACCATCCTGTAAATCTGGCTTATGAAGCCGCCACGGCAGATCTGGACGACGTGAACATGATAGATCCCTTCCATCTGGAGGCATACGGAAAAACGGTTGTAAACTATAACAGGGATGTGGAGGTATTTCCGGTCTTAAAAACCATGTTTGAAAAGATAAACGGAAACAGTCCCTATAAATCCCCCACAGATATGGGTGTCAATATGGCAGGCTTCTGTATCACGGATGATGAGACCGTCGGCAGAGCCGCCAACCAGGAGATAATAAGGCGCTATTACGAGGCTCTTTGTGATAAAAGAAAGGGAAATGCGGGAGAAGGCCCGGTTCACAGGATAGAGCTGCTTATGGAAAAAGCCGGGATATCCGTAGGAAACCGGCCCGTAGTCGCTGCCGCCAATGTCAGGGACGAGGAAACCGGAGGTCCCGCTGCCGCCATGCAGATGGAGGACGGGACCATCATTACCGGAAAGACCTCCCCGCTGCTTGGGGCCTCTTCTGCCATGATACTTGACGCCCTTAAATATCTGGCCGGGATAGATGATGCCATAAAGCTTATCTCCCCCTCAGTTATTGAGCCTATTATGGAGCTGAAGGTAAAATACCTGAAAAACCATAATCCCCTTCTGCATATAGACGAGATACTGATAGCCCTTTCCATAGCTGCCCTTACCAACGACGCGGCAAAGAAGGCTTACGAACAGCTCCCGAAAATATCAGGACTGGAAGTGCACTCTTCCGTCATACTGTCCCAGGTGGATGTGGGGATATTTAAGAAGCTGGGGGTTAACCTGACATGCGAGCCCAAGTATCATTCCAAGAAGCTCTATCATACATGATTTAAAATAACTTTGCCCGGCGATAAAGGGGAGAAAGTTACGCCGGGCATTTGAAATATGAGGGTAGAAGTTGTTTTACAACTCTTTCCGAATATTACCACCTATTAAGTAAAATGTCAATATAAAATACAACATTTTGTGCCGGGATTTTATTCCCGGCACTAAATCTGCTATCAAGAGCTGTCGTATCTATTCAGAACCCTCCGGTTTCTGAATAGACACGCGCATTCGGCTCATTAGAGTCGTGCTACGCACGAGGAGCCGAAAGGTGAAATGTCCGGTGCAAAACATGCCAGTGGCATGTTTTGAATGCCGTTTAGGCACGCTGGGCGTGCCTGGCATCGGTTTTCACGGGCACGTATTGACGCGCTGAGCGCGTCAGTGCCCCGTACAAAATGCCAAGGTTTTCTTTAGGCTGCTAATGCGCTCAGCGTTCCGATGGCAGCTGCGTGCAACGCAGCTAAACGCCATTCAAA
>CAMJPM010000042.1 GCA_946407725.1 uncultured Lachnospiraceae bacterium | reverse complement strand
TATCCTGCCGCCCTTGTCATAGTCGAATACCGTGCTGTTCGGCGCGGGGGTGAGTATTATGGCTCCGTCATCATACGACATGTCGTATTCGCTTCCGGCCACCAGGTTCCCGGTAGACTTTACGTACACGGCTATCTCGTTCTTTTGGGGCGCCCTTGTCCTGTCCCCCCAGTTGTCCAGTACCACAGAAATGTGCGCGTCATCGAACGCCACATACTCGTGTGCCGGGGTTTCAGGGACGTTATTGTTCCCGTTATTGTTCCCGCTGTTCTCCGTGCCTTCCTCAAGCGGCGCATACAATACTATGGACCCGCCCGCTGAATAGTTGAACATTGTTGAGTTTTCAGCGGGACGGAGTGTCAGCGTGCTGTCAGAGTCATCGTACACGGCGTAGTATTCATTACTGTCCACTACTTTCCCGGTGCTTATTACCCTCAGGGTGACCTCGGATTTCTTGGGCTCCCTCGTCCTGTCTGTCCATGCCGAGATGGAAACATCCAGGTGTTCAGTGTCGAACTCCACGTACTCATGTGTCTGGTTTTCCGGGACATTGTTGTTTCCCTTGTTATCAGGATCCTTTTTCTCAAGCGGCGCATACAATACTATGGATCCGCCCAGGGAATAGTTGAACATTGTTGAGTTTTCAGCAGGACGGAGTGTCAGCGTGCTGTCAGAGGTATCATACATGGCATCGTATTCGCTGCTGTCCACTGTCTCCCCGGTATCCTTTACCGTCATGGCAACTTCGGATTTCAGCGGGGCCCTTGTCCTGTCTGTCCATGCTGCGATGGACACCTCCAGCCTGTCGGTGTTGAAGGGGATATACGAGGGAATGTATGGCTTTTCCAGGGGGGCGCTTACGTAAATGGGCTCCGTGCCCTGGAAACAACCGCCTTCCACAACAGTCAGCACTATGCGCTCATTGTCAGCGTCGTAGCTGAAGGAGAAATCGCTGCTTCCGGCTTCCACGCCCTTGTTTGTGGTCACTGTGATGTCCGCCATGGTAGGCTCCACTGTCCTGTCAGTCCAGTTTTTGAGGGACACGTCCACGTTTTCTTCCGTGAATGCGGTCTTTAATGGAGCGCTTACGTAAATGGGCTCCGTGCCCTGGAAACACCCGCCTTCCACAACGGTGAGCACTATGCGTTCATTGCCAGCGTCGTAGCTGAAGGAAAAATCGCTGCTTCCGGCCTCGACACCCTTGTTTGTTGTCACCGTGATGTCCGCCATGGTGGGCGCCGCCGTCCTGTCAGTCCAGTTGTCAAGGGATACGTCCACGTTGTTCTCATTGAAAGCGGTCTTCAGGGGAGCGTTTAAGTAAATGGGGTCATTCCCGTCACAGTGTCCGCCGTCAGCGTCCGTAAGGACTATGCGTTCGTTATCCTCATCATAGCTGAACCCGTAATCATCCCCGTCCACTTCAACGCCGGATGAAGTGTATGTGAGGATGACGTTGTCCTTTGTGGGCGCTTCCGTCTGGTCCTCCCAGCCGTTCATGGACACGGTGATGTGGTCCGTGGTGAAGGGGCAGGGGACTACGCTGAATACAACGTCCGGGTACTCGTCACATCCTGCATGCCCAAGGACACCATTGTATTTGATATTCCTGATTTCTAAAGGGTGTTCAAAGTCAAAAACACGGCGTCCTTTTTCGTCGTCGTAATATGACCACTCAACTATCCATTTTCCGCTGCCTGTAGTGCCATCCGCCAGTTCGCCGTTTACATAGACATCAGGGAACTCGTTGGCTCCGTTATAGTATTCCGACACATCATCGCTGTACTCATAATCCGGGCCGAAATCCGCCGTGTAGTTGGTAGTGCTCGTACCCAGTATCGGGACATCCCGTTCGCTTATGATATCGGGCTCCGGGGGCTCGGATTCCTCTGCGTCAGAAGCCTCATCCCCATAGGGGTTAGCTACCCTGGACGTTTCTATTTCAAGAGCCGATGGAAGCAGGATGGTGCCGGCGACGAAGATTAACAGGGTAACTACTGAGATTATTTTTTTTGAAAATAGTCTTTTCTTATTTATGTTAAACATATCATTTACCTCCATTTAGTGATTTAAATAGTATCATATCTACCGTTAGATCTGCAAAGAGATTTTTAATTTAATAAGAAAGTCATAGGGATTTAAATAATTCTCTGCTGATCTTTTGGGATGATGTATACAATATGACAGGGAGGAGAGGGGGATAACCGGTGAGAGTGGAAATTAGCTTTAGAAATGAAGAAAAGCCCCCGGAAGGGCAATACCGTTAAGTTAAGAATTTAAAGACATAAAAAATACCCCTTGCCAGAATATCTAAATTTCAGCAGAGGTATTTTTTATTTATTTAAATTTATTTACCGAAACGTTACTCACGGGACATAGTTTTGAGCCAAACTTTCAAGCGATTTGTAATCACAACATAAACGATTGGAAAAGTTGTACATGGGAGAAAGTTGGTTGTATCTTGAGTTATAGACTTCTTCTGCCCTATTTTGGATTATTTCCCAATTTTTTCTAATATATCTAACTTCCATCATTTCATATACGGCATTCTCGATAATAGCAAAGTCTATTTTCTGTATTACTTTATCAGTAACAGGAATCATATTGTTGAAAAGCAAATTTGCGATTTCTATTCCTTTGGTATCTTTTACAAATCCAGTAAAAAACGGATTCCTCCGTCTCTTTCCGTCAGCTATCCTTTTTTCAGTTGTTTCCGATGTAAGAGGGACGACATACATTTGATTTTGAATTCGGGTTATTATGCCAGCGAATGGTCTACCATTATATTTTACACTTACTCTGTAGTCTTGGTTGTGTAAATACTTAAGATAATCATGGTCGACGTGATACAGTATCGGTTTTTCTTCCATAAATCTCCTTAAATATAGAAACGAGTTATCTGAACAAACAGATAACTCGCCCTATTCGTCCACTAGGTAGGACACTCACCAATTTTTAATTGTCCACTAGGCAGGACCTCTCCAATTTTTAATTGTCCACTAGGCAGGACCTCTCCAAACTCGTCTTAGACGAGAAACTGCCTTGTTCAAGAGTAAAGCATTATATCATAAAATTATGCAAAAAGCAAATATCTTTTATGTATCCTCATTATAGTTTGTGGAAGTTTAGTTGTCAATTACGTGACACCCAAAATATTAAAATTGACATATTTCACAAAATTTATTATCATAATTTTAGCATATTTCTAAGCTTTCACAAAATATAACAGGCGTTCTTGATAGACGCAGAAAGAAGAAAGAAATATGCTTCCTGACAACAAGAAACTTCTTAACAATACTATTCGTATTGTATGTTCCAACATAGCTGAATTCTGCGAGAATCCATCTAAAGACTTCACCCGCAATCGCAAACTTCCTGTTTATGCCCTTATACAGTTCATGCTTAATATGGAGGGCAATTCTCTTAATGCCGAAATTTACAATAAGCTGAAACCTGAAGCGTTCAAGGCTCTACTCTATGAGTTCAATTCCACTTTTACGGATGCCAAAACCCTTAAAGGTCTGCATGTCTACGCCATAGACGGCTCTGATTTCTGCACCCCGCTCAATAAAGACAGCGAATGGTATATATTAAACCACTATATCCGCAAAGACGGTCAGGAAGCAAAGGGAACCTGCCTGCTCCATGGAAATTTCCTATGACATGTTGAATAATCTTTCCCAACAAGTTTGTCGTATTCCTTTTGAGCATTTTTAAGCAATAATTCAATCTGGTCTGAAATCATCTTTTTTCTGAATATAATAAGCGGCCACATAAGCAGCCGCTCAAATAATCTGGTTTTATGTTGCTGCCCCAACACTGCAAGCCTCTCACTTGCCCGGCATATAGAAGGCGGTTTCCAACCTTCATGGGTACTTCCGATGGTGGCAGTTGGTTTCGATGCCAGTACAACGCTGCAAGCTCCTTATGCAGGTGTCCACAATATGTGGGGTTTTATAAAAACCGGCAAAATGAACTCTCAAAAACAGTTTCATCCTCATTTATGAGGGATTTCAGTATAATCCAATTTCAAAAGAAAAGCAAGTAGTATATGGAAACTCCTGTGGGCGATTTTTGTGTTTCTATGGAATATTCTGTGGGGTCGATATAAAATAAACACCCGGAGGAATCTCATGTATAATATCGGCATCCCTGAGATTATTATAACAGACAGGCTTGAGGATGACAAGCACCTCAGCATAAAGCAAAAGGTTTTGCGCAGCCTTTTTTATAGAAGCAAAAATGACGTAACCGGTGAGGGAGGAATTAGCTTTAGAAATGAAGAAAAGCCCCCGGAGGAGCTTTTCATGCCTTACCCTGTATGAGGATAAGGTACCCCTATAAAATTACACCGCTCTCAAACCTGCCCCTGTCAGCAAAATCTATGCGGTATTTCCCGCGTTCCCCAAGCGGAACAATGCAGAACAGGACATTGTACACGCGGCTCACACCCACAGCATTCGCAAGAAGCCGGAACCCCGGCCTGCTGCGGGCTTCAGTGCAGGGATTGTCCGGGAGCGGCCCATCCGGTACCCCTGAAAGCATTTCCAGGCCAGCCTTGATCGAGGCAATGCGCTTCCCCATCCTCTCCCTGCTGGTAAGTGCACGTTCCATAATACCGCTGAACTGCTTTGTAATGCATACCGACCTTATGCGGGAACAGCTGTCTTTATACTGGATATACCGGTAAATGCGGCCGTTTATGCGCTTTTCTGAAATACAGCCCGGGATGCTGTATTTTTTTACAATGCTTTCTTTTTCTTCAAGCTGCTGTTTAAGGTGCTGTTTTTCTTTTGTTAACAGGTTTAAGTATCTCATACCAGCCACGGTTTAACCTTTGTTCTGTATTTTTGTTAATATTATAGGTTAAAACCCGGATTTTGGCAACCAAGCCGAAAAAAAGGCTCCGGAGGAGCTTTTCATGCCTTACCCTGTATGAGGATAAGGTACCCCTATAAAATTACACCGCTCTCAAACGCCTGTAAAATCACCGGCTGTCAGCATATCTCTGGGATAGACGGTAAGAGGGAAGGCTTCCCAGCTGCTGTCATCCGAATCGCTGCTGAAGGTGTACTCATATCCCTTCTCATAATCAAGCTCGACCTCAACACTGGTAAGGTCAGCCATCCCGTATTCTTCATATGCCCCGTTCACAAAGTCAGTCCAGCGGAACATTTCGTCATTTTCAAAATGACCTGTGCCCAGCTCCCTGTTAAACGTCAGGCTCTCTGGTTTTAATATTGGCAGGCTCTCCGCTCCTTCCTCCGGATATTCCTTCAAGCCTGACCGCATTTTTGTGACCGTGATGCTATAAAGGCGGTCTGTTATGCTGTCGGAATCGGCGGCGGCATACGCCGGGTAGTGCCCGTCTTTTAAAAGGTCAAGGAGCCTCAGGGTGGTGCCTGTATCTGTGCCTGCGGTGCTGTAAGAGTCGTCGTATCTGTCCGTCCTTGCCGTACCGCCGCAGTTTACGGTTACGGCGGTTATGGAGATGGGGCGGAAGGTGATGGTGATGACGTAAGTTTTACTTTTATTATATATTCGTTTGCATTCATTAATATGTGAACTTGTAATATTATCTGCGGTTATCTCAAGCAACGCATAATAACCAGGCTTTGGAGAAGTAACTATATTAACTATGTTTTCAGGGTTTAGCGTCAGTTCATTCCTGCCCCATACACAATTTGCTACAGTTTCATCTTCTACCTTAACAGAAGTGCCATTATATCCTTCGATATCTCCCTGTAAAGTGATATTCAAGCTAACAGAACCACTGGCAGGATCGCCGCCGGCTTCCGCAGTGTCCATATAATCAACTGTTACATTTTCATCAGAAAATTCAGGGACATCAACAGATTGTTCTGCACTTCCCTCTGCAGCAAGAGCATAGCCTGCAAGGGATATGGAAAGAGCGGCTGTTACAGCCAGAGATCTTAAAAAATTATTGAACATACGGGAACCTCCGTTAAAATGGAAAATTTAACCTTTTATCCCAATATGCTATTTTGTCTTGTGATTAACCTGTTCAGTAAATTTAGGCATAAAGAAGCCTCCCTTGCGGGAGGTTTCCTGATACAAGAAAAGCCGCCTTCCGGCGGCTCGTCTTTTAAGAATATGCAGTTTTTTGTTCCTACCTTTTTACTCAGGGATATTAAACCCACAGGCTATCATGTTATTGCGGAATGTTTCTTCCGAAACATCCGCTTTCCGTGCTGCTACTGTAATCGAAAGATCTCCTTCAGACACAAGCTCATAAAGCGTTGTGTTGCTGCCTTCTTTTCTTTCATAACTTTTCATGGCATTGATATCCGCTGTTGCGTATTTTTCTGCAAGTAACATAGCCTGTACCTCCTTTTTCTGTGCTAATTCCCTTGCCTCCACCACCATTCCGGATAGCATAGGGTCTTCTCCGGCCTCCTTTAGAACTTTCTGCATATTGCGGTAGGGAACGGACAAATTTGCGGACTCTAACGGACAGGGAGCGGTGTCACCGGACAAGGGCGAAGCTGTTCTATCCTTAACCGCTTAGTTGACCCTTATTTCAATTCATGACTGCTGTCAAGGGTGCGTAAGCACAGGGCTTGCCCTTGACAGCAGTCATGAATTGAAATACTAAATCACAAGCGGTTAAGGATGTCCACTCATCAGCGCCGAGTGTCCACTCATCAACGCAACTTTGTCCGTCAGAGTCCGCAAAACGCACTTTCAGGTCATCCGTAAGGTACCCCTATAAAATTACATGTTCTTAAACAAACAACCTAAAACCTTTGAAATATAAGGAAAGCCTCGAATCAGGGCTAACTGAATTTGAGATGTTGTATACCATCCCAGGAATCTATAGCCGGTCTTGGTGGCAACTAGAATTTCACTTGAAAACCAACGCAAAGCCTTGAAATATAAGGATAGCGCTAAATCAGCGCTACCTGAATTTAAGACCCTCTTGGCAAATCCCAACGACTTCAAGGAGAGGATCCTTATATACGAAGCTTTTGGAAAGCTTGATGTTTTTTATGATGAGGAAGGGGAGATCTGGTTCTATGGGGTTAAGGCAGCTTCCATTCTCGGATACTCTAATCCCGGAAAAGCAGTCATTGTTCATACTGACAAAAGTGACCGCAAAGCCCTGAAATATAAGGCTTTTCCCAAAACAGGAAAAGCGTTCAGGACACTTTGGGAAGAAAAAAATGACTTCTCGGACAAAACACTCATTAACGAGGCCGGGTTATATTCATTGATCTTTCTTAGCAAGCTTCCCTCAGCAAAAGAATTCCGCAGCTGGGTTACCCACACAGTGCTGCCCAGCATAAGGAAGACCGGAGACTACATCTCAGAACACGAAAACCTGGATGCTGGGGATTTTGGTTTTTCTCTACTGATTTTTGAGTTGATTTCAACCAATCTGCGAAGATCACGGGAAACATTTATAATCTATCATTTTTACCCAAATCTTTATTTACCGAAACAATTTACATTGGTGTTATTTTCATGTCATATAATATTATGTAAGTTGATATGATATGTTCCAATCCACATATCATCTGGCAATATCCTTATTTATATCATAACGATTTCCAAACAAAAATATAATTCCCGCATCTTAAAATAACAAACCAAGTCTCAAAATTCTATTTACGAAAATATGTAATCTTTTATTTTACTCCTATGCTGTATAGTTGTCAATATAAAAAACAAACCACTCTTCTTTAAATCCAGCGAAGAAAGCACCCCTTATATAGGGAAATCAAGAGAGGAATAGTATGAGTAAATTTAATTTTGTATTTGGTTGCGATGAGTTTACTGTTGTTTTGTTTAGTCAAGAGGCAGAAAGTTTTGTCGGTGAATTCGGAGTACAGAATCTAACTGCTGAATTGTGGAGCGATATGGTAAATAAGATTATTGTTTATTTCCTGAGGAGTTCAAAAATTGAAGAGATATTCAAAACCAAATTTGTAGAATGCGATTATAAAAAGTTCCATGGATACCATAGATCGATATCATTACAATATAAGCCATTGTTATCTATAAACTGGAACGATAACCCAAAACTTTATACAAGTGGGGTGTGCGTTAGGTTCTCTGCGGAAAGTTGGAATCTGTATATGCGCGATTATCAGGAAGCCACCGGCGATACAATGAGTATAACAAGCTTCCTTGAAATAATCCAAAATATAGAATTATATACCACTCGTTTCAGCAGAATAGATTTTTATGCAGATCTCTTTGACTATGACAAAGATTTTATAGATAAGCTTAATCAGGATATTGATAATAATAAAATAGTGATTCGTGATGCAACGGGAAAACTGGTATTAAAGAATAAATACAGTCAAGGCGACAAGAAAATCGGGAAGGAATTGCATATGCGGTCACTGCGTTTTGGATCAAGAAAACCCGAAAAAGGCGAAAAATCAAAAGATAGGTCAGATCTAGAAGCAAATTTATACGATAAAAAACAAGAAGCCCAAGCAGCGAATAACTTTAGTGCAGAAAAGGCCGAAAAACACATATCCTGGTTTCGTCTGGAGCTAAAGTTCAGAAGGAATAAGGTTCACGCTATATCTAATGAACTATTATCCAACTTACCCAAGGACGATATGTTAAAGAAATATATCGCTCATCGCATTACTTCTGAATTACAGTTCATCAATGAAGAAACAAAGCAACCCATAGAATACACGAAGGAAATGTTAGAGATTGCCTCAGGTGCACCATTCGGAGCACTCAGTACGTCATCACATCGGGATTCCGATCTTTGTAGATCAATAAAATACCTGATAAAAATAAGCGGTTATAACTCAACGAGATATAAGGCCGAAAAAGTATGGGATGACGAGGAAAATGTCGGACAAAGGTTTGATGACTTCTTCATAAAAATCTGTCAGGAGAACTTGGTA
Organism: uncultured Lachnospiraceae bacterium; assembly: GCA_946407725.1. Taxonomy (GTDB): domain Bacteria; phylum Bacillota; class Clostridia; order Lachnospirales; family Lachnospiraceae; genus NK4A144. The sequence goes on along the minus strand of CAMJPM010000042.1, from coordinate 15,831 downwards.
GCTTCGCCTAAAAAAATAAAGGATTTGGATTACTGGCTTTCTAGACACAAGGACGAAACCCGCCGAATTGGTACCTTCGATGATTTCTTAAATGAAGTGGAAAAAAGATTGTATTTATAATATTTGCAAATTAGTTGCAATAATATACTGTATACAATCAACGCGAAACACTCGGCATAATGTAAAGAAAGGAGGCAGTTCGTATGAAAAAACTAAATAATATTGAATTGCCTCCAACTTTACAGATAGCAGGCATGAGTGTTAATCTAAGCCATGAGGACATACGGAAACTGTATGAAAACATGCTTAGAGATGAAGCACTTAAGGACTACACGTTTCCATCAAAACCAAGCAGCGACGGGTATTATCATGTATACGTTGCTGACAGCACCAAGAAGACAGGAAGGAGGGCCGTTAAAGCAAAAACCTTAGATGACCTGAAAAGCAAGGTTTATGAGCACGAGAAGGGCATTCACGGCAGAGTTAAGAAGACTTTTAAGGATGTTTTTGAGCTAACACAGCAGGAAAAGAAGAAGCTCGTAAAAGATGAAGAGAAAAAGCTATCTGTACAGAATACGATTAATCGTAACAGGTCTGAATACTCCCGTCTCTTCAAAGGAACCGTTATAGAAAAAAAGTATGTGGATGAAATCACAAAAAAGGATGTAGAGGACCTCTGTTACCTTAACCTTACGAGGTATAACCTCACATCAAAAGCTTTGAAATATATGAGGAGCATCCTTAAAGCGGTATTTAAGCTCGCATTTGAAGAGTACTGGATAAATGATAACATTTATGATCGTATAGACTTCAGTAAGTATAAGGATATGACGTCAGATTCCGCTGATACCTCCAAAAGAGTACATTCCGAGGAAGATGTCATGAAAATGCTTGGTTATATCCATGATCATCAACGGAAGTATCCTAAATATCTGCCTTCATATGCTCTGGAATTACAGATTGCAATGGGTTTACGTCGAGGTGAGGTTCCACCACTCGTATGGACGGATATTAACGATGATCTTATCACGATAAGCCGGGAACAAATTACGGTAAAAAAGTCAGAGGATAATCCAAAAGAGTACTGTAAAATTGTTAATCACACGAAAACTTATAAAGTCAGGTACTTTCCGGTGACTACCAAAATAAAGGATATCCTCTCCCGCTTAAGGAAATGCCATGAGCTGAACGGTATGGAAAGTGAGTACCTGTTTCCGGCAAGATCCGATAACGGGGTAATAACCAATAATACCGTGTACAATTTCTATCGCAGGATTTGCAAGGCTCTTGATATCCCCATTCAGAGGGATCTGATAAAGGGAACCCACAGCTTCCGCCGTAACGCAATTACGAAGGTCGTAAACAATACCGGCGGCAATGTGATACTAGCCTCCCAGCTCTTCGGTAATTCGCCTGAAGTTGCAATGAAGCACTATTTTACAAAGGCAGATGAGGAGCAGGCTCGTAAAGCCCTTGAAGCGTAACCACACGTGGTAACCATGGGTAACCAAAGGTAACCAATAATTTCAGAAAATAAAAAACCCGCAAACCCTGATAAAATCAAGAATTTACGAGCTTTCCACCAAGAGCGACAGACGGGATTCGAACCCGCGGTCTCCACCTTGGCAAGGTGGCGCTTTACCAGCTAAGCTACTATCGCATGCGTCCTTTGCCGGACGCAAATAATACTATACACAAACTAACTGTTCCTGTCAAGTCACAGAGATAAAAATATCCTTACACTTGCAAAATATGCCCTTTTCATTGTCCTTTGGATAATCCTCCGCAGAATAAATCCATTGGCTATGCCCTATATTTACTCTACTTTCAAAATCCCCTTTACTTTCACATTCCCGAAAAATGCCGTGATCTTTGTCTTTCCCTTTCCTTTTATAGTTATCTTTCCGCTATCCGGATCAACTTCTGCCACTTCACTCTTGCTGCTGGTCCATTTATCCGCATAAAGCAGTTCCGGATCGGAAGAGTCAAACGCTTCGTATCCGCTTATGACCTGTGGTAATTCAGCTGGCTTATAGCTGTCCTCAAACTGCAATTTTGGCTTTTCTATAACTGTCACGGTACAGGAAGACAAGGTTACCTTATTATTCCCGTCTTTTGCATCAATAGCGTTGATCACCGTTTTTCCCGGATTCTTTCCCTTGAGCTGGCCCTTCTTTGTAACAGAGGCAGTTTTTTTATCGTCAGAAGTATAGAGAGTGATACCCTCAATACCGTTAAACATTGAGGATGAGATATCCTTTACTTTCTGCCCCCTGATCAGAACTGTTCCGGCGGCCTTCTTTTTTTCCTTATTATATTCTGTCAGCTTGTCATAGGCCGCTGCAAGCTCATATGCCGCTCCGTAAACACTGGCGGGATCTGAATAATCCGCACCCAATGCCTTGTTATAAGCATCATTTAGCTTCTTTATCTTTGAAGCGGTTTCTCCGCCATATCTGCCGGGATCTATGTCGCAGGCCTTTTCCATCAGGGCATCCAGATAGGAATTCAGCCTTTCGTCACGAAGGGCAGGAGTATTTTCGGGAGACCGGCTGATCATATCCTTTGCGCATTTTTCATATACGCTGGCAATCTCGAAAAGCTCTCTTTCTCCTCCGAATTTTCCTACCAGAGAAAGACCAATGGGAAGCTTTTCCTCTCCGTCTTTCTGATCCACAGTAATAAAACCGATGGGCAGATTCATATCCGGAAGACCCAGTGCAGGGCCGAAAGACATGTTATATCTTGGCGGGCTTTCTACAATATTATCATATTCATACTGGATGGCAGAAGGAGTCTCAAAATGCAGATACATTATGGCATCCACGTTGTTCTCTTCCATAACACGGGTGACTGCCTGCCGGATTTCCAATGTTTTTTTCCAGTCATTTGGCCTTAAGTATTTTTTATTACCGTATTCAATATAGCCGTAATTTCCATAGTCATTCCGGTTAAATACATCAACGGGTTGGTTTTCTTCAAAAATATAAAGGATATTTGATCCCAGATATCCGATATTATCTCCTGTATCAAGAAGGTCTTTTACTGTTTTTATCCTGTGATCTCCGGCATATTTATCCAAATAGCTGTTGATATCATATTCTGTAGAATCAATAGAATTAAGATTTCTGTATAAATACAGTTCTTCATCAGACATAAACTCTTTATCCGAAAGATACACAAACTCGGCTCCGGCTTTTCTCAGGTCCGATCTGGCCTTCATCACAAGAGCATTTGTCTCTGTTGAAAGACTGTATGAAGGGCTAATATCATCTTCTGTATAATTGCCCCTTTCCCCAAACAGAAGTTCGTTAAAATCATTCAGCCTGTCTGCACTGAGGGAATTATAGCCAAAGGATGAACTTAGGAATCCTATCCTCTTTCCCTTCAGGGAATCCTCGGGGAGATCCGAAGAATAGCCCTTACCCAGAAGAGCATCCGCATCCGCTTCAATTGTATAGTCATCCCCTTCATCATTTCCTGCCATGGCTTCCAGCACGATGGCCAGATCCTCTGCGGTCTTTGCCATGGGTCCCGTAGTGTCCCTGGAAGCTAAAAGCGGGATCACCCCTTCAATAGATGTCAGTCCTTTGGAAGGCCTGATACCAAAGAGATTTGACCAGTTGGCAGGATTTCTTATAGATCCGCCTGTATCTGTTCCAAGACCGGCTGCCGCAAAATTGGATCTTACAGCTGTTGCGGTACCTCCGGAGGATCCGGCTGCCGACCTTTTTACATCATATGCATTATGAGTATCTCCTCCCAATGTGGAGTGGGAATCAACCGCACTGCAAGCGAATTCTGAAAGATTTACCTTTGCTATGATAACCGCTCCGGCTTCCTTCAGCTTCTTTACTGTTCCCGCGTCTTCGGAAACAAAAAAGTCGGCAAGAGCAACTGAACCGGCGGCAGTAGGCATTCCGGCCACATTGTAATTATCTTTTACCACGATCGGAATTCCATGGAGCTTTCCGCGTACTTTTCCTGCGGTCCTCTCTTTATCCAGTTTTTTTGCATCATCCAGAGCATTTTCATTTATCCAGATTACGGAATTTAAGTCTTCCTTTCTGTCATAGGCCTCAATCCTGTCTAAATACATCTTTGTCAGCATTTCTGATGTGAGGTTCCCCTTTTCCATCTCCCTCTGAAGATCGCTTATTGAGGCCTCCTGCAGATCAATGGTGGTAAACAGGTCATCAAGCTGTTCAAGAGCTCCCTTATCCGGAGAGAATTCATAGGGGTCACCTTCGGAATACGATTCAATTGCACTGTTTTCCACTGTTCCTGCCATGACCGTTCCGGAAGGCAGCAGGGAGACTGCCATCACAGATGCCATGAATAACGCCGTAATATGCTTTCTTCTTGCATTCATCCTGTGTACCCTCTCATAAAAAACTGAAAATGTCCTTTATCCCGTCAAAGGAATCTATAACTGCTTCTGCACTATCTTCACTCAGCTCACCAAACCCGTATGCCGCATAGACAAAGGGCACGCCTGCTTCCTCACAGGCTTTTCTGTCGCCCTCTGTATCGCCTATATATACAGGGTGTTTTAAGCCGTTTCTCCTCACCAGATCTTTTATATTGCCGGCCTTTCCCATGCCGGTATTTCCGAAGCTCTCATAATCCGTAATAAAAGAGCCAAGTCCGGTTTTTTCACAGACCAGCTCTATATAACCCGTTTGACAGTTGCTTACAATATAAAATCTGATGCTCCCGGATAATTCTTTTATGGTGTCATAAACTCCGGGGAAAACCACATCACAGGGATCTGCTTCAAGCTCCTCATGTTCATACCTGCAGCAAAGCTCCAGGATGGAATCCCTCATTTTTTTTGTATCAGTGGTAAAAAAGTTATCAGCTATCTCATCCATGGGCTTTCCGAACTGCCCTTTTAATTCATCTGCAGTAATTGGCTCCGTCCGTAGAGATCCGGCTTCTTTTGCTGCCCGGTTCCAGGCTTTTGAAACGATTTCCGTCGAATCCCAGATAGTTCCGTCAATATCAAGTATTATACCGTCTGTTTTTATAATTTTATCCATGACCAAAATACTACACTAACTGTCCCTGAAACGTCAAGGCACATGGCATGATGGGCAGGACAAAAGTGCTATGCGGCTTTTGTCCTACCCATCATGACATATAAACATCAGATACGTTAGCCGCTTGGCGGCCTATCGCTCAAAAATAAAGGGACACCCGCTATTCAAACTCCGGTGTCCCTTTACCCTATCGTTTCATCTGCATATCCCATTGGACCGTACCTCCTTAATGCATTCCGCTCTGCGCTTATCTATTAAATCGGGCCCGTCGTCCTCACCTGGTCGGTAAGACTCTTATATGTGATTTTTGCCCGCTTCCGCTCACGTATGCTGTCTATGCTGAACTACTGGTACAAATGAAATGATTAAGTTGTCTCGAAATAACTTGTCTGGTGGTCCGTACCTCCGTTTCTTAAATTTTCCGATCAGAGATGAATTCTCTCATACAAGTTACCTCTGTTTGCCGGCCTTCCTACCGGCTGTTCCGTCTCTCTTTATTTGATGATGTGAGTATACCCTATAAAAAGATAATTGTCAACACAATTTTGAACATTTTTTGTATTTAAATAGGCACAATATGTTAATTGTCTAAATTGTTTATACAATAATACAATCCTTCTGATTTCGGTTTGCTTAACAACATGACGTAGACCGCATTACTACGTTGTTTCCGGCATTTTTTTGTGTTATAGTAAGCAAAATTACAGGTATTATTTTCAACTGACTATTAGCATAAAATGAAATGCAAACACTTCAACGAGGTAGGAGATCTATGAGCAAAGTCGCCATCGTAACCGATACTAACAGCGGCATAACGCCTGAAGAAGGAAATTCAAACGGTATTTTTGTACTTCCCATGCCATTCATTGTCAATGACAAAGAGTATCTGGATTGTATCAATCTTTCCCAGACAGAATTCTACAGATTTCTCTCACAGGGAGCTGAAGTAACTACATCACAGCCCGCTGCCGGAGATGTGATCTCGCTTTGGGACAAAATTTTTTCCGAAGGCTATGAGGAGATCGTCCATATTCCCATGTCAAGCGGACTTTCAGGTGCCTGTGAAAGCGCATCGGTCTATGCTTCAGATTATGACGGAAAAGTTCAGGTAGTAAATAACCAGCGCATCTCCGTTACCCAGCGTCAGTCTGCTTATGATGCCAAATACCTTGCGGATAACGGCTACTCTGCTTCGGAAATAAAGGAGATCCTGGAGAATACCCGCTTTGATGCCAGTATTTATATAACAATAGATACCCTTGATTATCTTAAAAAGGGCGGAAGAGTAACCCCTGCAGGTGCTGCACTGGCAAAGATATTAAACCTCAAGCCGATCCTTACGATACAGGGTGAAAAACTTGATGCGTATTCAAAATGCCGGGGACTGAAGCAAGCAAAGAATATAATGATAAATGCCTTAAAAAATGATATAGAGAACCGCCTTGGCGGATATGATCCCGAAAACCCGTCCATCTGGCTTCAGGTGGCACATTCGGATAATGAGGCGGCGGCACTGGAATTTGCTGATGAGATAAGGGAGGTCTTCCCCAATTGCAGCATCCATGTAGATGCCCTTCCATTAAGCATTTCCTGCCACATCGGTCCGGGATCCCTGGCTATTGCCTGTACCAAAACGATCCGTGACGGACAGCCCTATCCCGCTTTTCAGGTGCAGGAGCTGGTCAGCTAAAAGCCATAGCAATAAAATATAAACTTATCTCAATAGTTACAACTTAAATACAAATACCGAAACCGGAGGCCGTAAAATTATATACCGCCTCCGGTTTCCCAATTATCCTTATTATCAGTATTGCTGTTATCCTCCTCTGTATCCACAATCACGCCGGAATCCGGCTCATCCACCACAGTTTTATCTTCCGCAGCGGTTTCCGGGCTGTCTTCCGAGACGGTTTCCGAAGGTTTTTCTTCGGTTTCTTCTTCAGGTTTTTCTTCGGTTTCTTCTCCAGGTTCTTCTGAAGTATCCCCTGTTTCTTCATCCACCGGGGTATCTCCGGCAGGAGTATAAGCAGAATCACCGCCGGATATATATTCGGCATCCCCTTCATTTCCGATAACCGCATGGTTTTTTAGAAAATCAACCCACAGATACATATACTTCTGTTTGATATGTATGCCGTCCGAAGCGAAATCCCCCGGAAGATTTCCTTCACTGTCCGCAAAAACAGAATTCAGATCCAGATATGCCACGTGTTCTTTTGCGGCAACCACTTTCAGCGCTTCATTCCTGGCATTTATGTTGGGGTTATTGAATACGTTGGATTCATTTGACTTTGCTGCAGTGACGTTTATAATACTCTGGATGTATATCACCGCATTTGGCTGATAATACTTGATCATATCTATCAGCTGATAATATGCATTGTCAAAGGCAGCTTCATCTGCCCATCCCATCTCATTAAGACCGAATTTGATATATATTTTTCTGAACTTTCCCTGATTTGCAGCCATAGCCTCTTCCAGAGTAAGCTTCCCAATTTCAGAATCTATCCATTTCTTGGTAAACACCTGATGTACAGCATAGCTTTTCTGGGCATAGGAAACAATATTGGGCAGTCCGGAATAAAGCCCGAAGCCCTCTTCTCTGGAATCTCCTATTATCACTGTGTCCCCGGCGGTAAAATAACCGTCATCCACTGCATAAAAACCGTCATAGACATCTCCCGGGTCGGAGGAATCATTGTCGGCGAGTCTGGTCTTAAATGCATCCCTTATGACCTCATCGGTCTCACCGTTTTTCATTTTTTCGCTTCGTTCTGCCCGTCGGGCTGCAGCAGCATCGTCCTCTTCGCTCCGAAGCACCCGGTCCACCTTTTCCTCATCCGTCAGCTCTTCTTCCCCGCTGTTTTTATCTGCCGGACCAAAGGTGTTTATTATATCCTCGTCCGGCACATATTCAGTGGGCATGTAATCTACGGAATAATCCCTTTCGTTTATTCCCTCCATCCAGTTTCCTGCTCTGGCCTTAATATCCTGAACCGCAGTGGCAACCCCCACCGTTTCCGGATCATTATTAAGGTTCACGGAGTTCGATGCCTTTACGACTCCGGATGTGAGCAGAATTCCATATATGAACAGAACAGAGACTATAACCACTACTGTTGTCAAAAACGGAAATCTTCTAAAAAAATCCATATATTTCCTCGTTTCTTACATAGAACCTCTTTATTGCCGGAAGGAAAATCCCGGCAATCCGAAAGGTTAAAATCATAAGTGTATCAGAACCTGAAATACAGGAACGGATTGTAAACCGAATCCACCAGAATACCCACTGATATAAAGAATACTGCCAGAAGGAAAATAAAGGACAGCGGGTTATTTCTGTGCTTTCTGTACCAGGCTCCGGGCACCGGTGTGGCAAAAATGACTGCCAGGAGATAGAAATACCAGTAGGTATTGAAATATTCGATAAAGTCGGTTCCGGGATGTATGGTGAACATCCTGGAAATATAAACTACAGCCTCTTTAAGATTCGGAGCCGCAAAGAGCACCCATCCGATCATCACAAGGAGCAGGGTGTATATTCTGGAGAAAAATATGGATCTGTCCAGAAAGACCTTCTTTAATAACAGTCTTTCTATCAGGATCAATATGAAATAGTATATGCCCCAGAGAACGAAATTCCATGCTGCTCCGTGCCAGAGGCCGGTTATAAGCCAGACAATGAACATATTCAGAATTGTTCTGGCTGTGCCATGTCTGTTTCCCCCGAGAGGAATATACAAATATTCCCTGAACCAGGCAGTCAGGGAAATATGCCATCTTTTCCAGAATTCCGTAATACTCCTTGAGATATAGGGATGCTTGAAGTTGGTGGGAAATCTGAAGCCCAGCATCTGTCCAAGTCCTATGGCCATGAGCGAGTATCCGGAAAAATCAAAATACAGCTGCAATGTATATGCAGCTATACCCATCCAGGCAAACAGCGTGGATATGTTGTCGTATCCCGCCTCCTGACAGGCAGTCCAGATGTTTCCCAGACTGTTTGCAAGGATCACCTTACAGCCCAGTCCCATAGTGAAGGTCCTGAACCCGTTCTCTATATTGATACTGTTCATCCGGCGGCGTTTCAGGCCCTTATGCACACTGTAATACTTGACTATCGGCCCCGCAATGAGCTGCGGAAACATCACAAGATAGGTGCCCAGATTGAGATACGAACGCTCTACTTCGATCCTCTGTGCATAGACATCTATTACATAGGACATAATCTGGAAGGTATAGAAGCTTATCCCCAGAGGAAGTGCTATTTCCGGTATCGTGATATCCGTATGAGCGAGACTGTTGATCGTAGATATCACAAATCCCGTATACTTGAATACTGCAAGCATTCCAATGTCATAGAAGACTGTGAGGATAAGAAGGGCTTTTCGTTGGATCCAGCGATCCTCAGGATCAAAGCGATCCATAAAGATAGCCATACAGTAATTGACCGTGAGGGAACAGAGGATCAGGACACAATAACGGGGCTCTCCCCAGGCATAAAATATCATACTCCCGACAAAAAGCACCAGGTTCCTGAATCTCCCCGGAACAAGATAATAAATTAAGAAAAATACCGGCATAAACCGGAATAAAAAAACCAGTGAACTGAATACCATATCTTTTGTTTTCTTCGTACCTTATTCGTTACGTATAGCAGCAAGGGGTGACAGCTCCATGGCGCGCTTTGAAGGGAAATATCCCGCCAGGGCTCCCACAAACATCGCAAATACCAGTCCCAGAGACAGGAGCCACGCCGGTATGAGCGAGGTGGCTGTTCCGGTCACTGAATTTATTATTAAAGATATAATAAAGCTCAGAATATCCCCTGCAAGCCCCCCTAAAAACCCTATGATCACTGCTTCTGTCAGAAAGAGCTGTCTGATATTGTTGAGATCACAGCCCAAAACCTTCATTACGCCGATCTCCTTTGTCCTTTCATAAATGGACATCATCATGGTATTTGCTATTCCTATGGCAGCGACAAGAAGGGATACCGCGCCTATTCCGCCGAGCATTGCCTGCTGTGAGCGGGACTGCTCCCTTGTCTGTTCTATCCATTCATAATTACTGTAGGTGGTGTAACCCATATCATTTATCTGTTTCTGGACTTCTGACATGTGATCTACAGAATCAACCTTGACCATAACGGAGGAATAATAAAAATCCTTATAGGGCTTGCCGTTTTTCCTTACAGGCTGCCCCGGAATGGCCTTGTTCCTATATACCTTTTTAAGCATTAATTCCAATGATTTCAGATCACAGTATACACCGTAACTGTAATCTTTGTAATCATCATTATTCTCTCCGTAAAGCACCCCGGCAGCAGGTATTATATATTTCCTTGGTGCTGTTTTAACATCTTTATCAGGCTCTGCCGAAGATGAGGGTTCTTCGCCGGTTCCGGACCGGTTCTTCCACGAATAATAACTATCGGTGTCAAATATGGTGAACATGGGGGTTTTCATAAAATCTATATCGGGTATGACCCCTGTATCATAAAACCCCAGGCCGGTAGCTGCATTCATAAATTCCTTCTGAACCAGATTTCCATAAACAAATTCCAGGCCTGTTCCCTCCCTGGGAAATCCCCCTTCCTTAAATTTCCAGTTAAGGGACCTGAAGTATTCCGGCGTGTAGCCGTATCCCTGATAGACTTCGTTTTCATAAGCTCCTGTTTTCAGTATACACTGAAATGTCAGTACCGGATAGACCTGATCCACATATTCCATATTCCGGAAATTTTCAACCGTCTCATCAGAGAGCTTGTAGGCAAGCGGGTCTGCAGCATTGTTTCCGGAATTCCTTCCGCCGTTATTTGAGTTACCGCCTTCATTTCCCTCATTTACCGTTATGGTAGTAAGGCCGCCGTATTCTTCGATAAGATCCATGGACTGCTTGTTTAATCCCAATCCCAGAGAGATCATTATCACTATGGACGCTATACCGATCACTACTCCCAGTACCGTAAGGAAAGTCCTGAGTTTTCTTTTTATCAGAGAAAAAACACTCATGGAGAGGATATCACTTATTTTCATCATTTTCCCCGGTCTCCTCCTCTTCGGGAATGAGATCCTGAAGCTCCTGCTCCTCTTTTTTCTTCTTTCTGTTTTTTGAGACCCTTAAGATGATAAACAGGATCAGAATGAGTACTGCTGCCGCTGCCCCTATTATGATCCCGTTCCGTATCATGGTCTGTTTCCGGATATCATCCTCTGTTTCATCTGAAAAGTCATCATATTCAAAACTGTCAGGCATCTGTTCCATGACTGCGAGATTTATGGTTTTTGTGTTTTTCGTAACGTTGCCGGCCTCATCCTCATAGGATATAATACATTCAACGCTTCCGTCTCCCTCCGATGGAGCTGCTCCCGTAAGCATCACATCCACATTTCCCGTGGCTCCCGGATCCACTCCCCCAACGTAAAACAGCGCCGGTTCCAAAGTCGGATCATCTATTGTGACCTGTACATTATACAGCTTGGTTTTTCCGGTATTATAAATACTGAACATGAGGTTGGCCTGTTCTCCCACATTGATATAGGACGGCTGTACCTCCGCCGCACTGGTATCAAAGCGTGCGGTCTGATGGACCGGTATCGACAGGTTGGCTTCCCCCTCAAAGGGATTTGCCTCGTCATCCTCGTATTTCATCTTTATATCCATTACATAGGGCTTCTGCTCCAAATCGGCTTTTGCGGTAAACTCCATGGAGAGGGTCTTCTCTCCCTGAGAACCTATGGTGTCTATATAAAAGCTGTTTGCCCCACTGGTGGGAAGAAACGCCGCATAACCTGCAGTCTTCTCCGCCCCCTCCACCATTCCGGTCAGATCCAGCTCCATGTTGTTAACGGCGGTCTTTTTTGAGGTATTCTTTATGGTGACATTAAGCACAAAGCTTTCCCCCGCCCTTACCTCTTCCGGTTCCGTGGTAAAGCCGGTGACAATAACTCTGGGCGTAGAAGTCTTTTTATTTTCCTCATACCCGTCAGTAGTGCCGTATTTCGGAAGTCCTATGGTTTTGACGTAGGTTGAAATGGTACAGGACTCGATCTCACAGGCAGGATTGGTATAGGTCACTGAATAATCCAGTTTGTAATAGCCGGTCTTTACGGTTTCCCTGGTCCGAAAGGCCCATATGCAGTTCTGAGCCCTTTTATTCCTGTCCGGTTCCACGCTTTCTCCCACAAGAACTCCGATTTTCTGGGTAAATCCCGTGGCGTCTATTTCGAAGGGAAACTCATCAGTCTTTGCAGACAGAACCGGAGTCACCACCACATCGGTGATATTGTATTTGAACATATTCACTATAGGCAGTACCACAAAAACATTTTCACCATGCTTACATTCAGGCGTTATCCAGGTTGCTGCCGGTACAACAAAAGGATTTGTCGAGGCGGCAGAGCTGTATTCATCCTTTCCCTTCGAAGAGGAGCCGGAAGAACTGTCAGATGAGCTTTTATCAGATCCTCCGGAATCTGATATGTCCGATGATCCGGAGCTGCTGTCATAGGAAGCGATAGGTTCCGTCTCTTCAGCGGTATTTGTGACCTCTGCATAAGCTGCTGAACAGAAAAATAAAACCATCAGAACAGAGATGCAGATGGCCCGGGTCATATTCCGAAATAAATATGATGTTTTTTTATCACTGAACACTCTGAATTATCCCGTCCTTGATCCTTATTATCCTGTCAGCATAGCCGGCAAGCTCATCATCATGGGTTACCATTACAAGGGTCCGTCTGTCTTCCCGGACCATTTTCTGTAAAATGTCAAGTATTTCCCTGCTGGAAACGGAATCCAGATTTCCGGTGGGCTCGTCGGCAAATATTATCTCCGGGTCCACTACCACCGCCCTTGCGATGCCTACCCGCTGCTGTTGTCCTCCGGACATTTCATTTGGTCTGTGGCTTATGTATTTTTTCAGCCCCACCATCTCCAGTGCCTTAAGTGCCTTTTTTCTTCTTGCTTCCCTGCCCACCCCTCTGAATATCATTGGCATCTCCACGTTATCCACGGCATTCAGGGTACTCATAAGATTATAAGCCTGAAAAATAAAACCCACATGCTCTCTTCTGAAGCGCACGAGCTGCTGCTCGTTATATTTTTCAATATGCTCTCCGGCCACCACTACTTCACCCTTTGTGGGCTTTTCCAGTCCGGCGAGCATATTGAGAAGTGTTGATTTTCCTGATCCGGAGGTGCCTACTATGGCCACAAATTCACCTTTCTGCACCGAAAAACTGACACCGTTAAGTGCCCTTACCCGTTCTTTGCCAAGCTTAAAGATCTTATACAGATCTTTTACTCTTATTACCTCTTCCGAATCCAAAATATTTTCCTTAGGTGCCCGCTGTTTCTTTACAGATCCAGCGGGTATTTATCTGTGAGACTCTTTACTATGGCCTTTGCCTCATCCACCTTTTCCCGTCCTCCGAGAACCACAAGGGATATGGCCTCGGCAACCCTGTCACAGTCCTCAGTATTAAATCCCCTGGTGGTAACCGCAGGTGTTCCGAGCCTTATTCCACTGGTAACAAAAGGCTTCTGGGGATCATTCGGAATAGTATTCTTATTTGCGGTTATATTCGCGTCATCCAAAAGAGCCTCTACTTCTTTTCCCGTCAGGCCCTGGGGAACAAGATTTAAGAGCATAAGGTGATTGTCCGTTCCGCCTGATACAATGGAGAGCCCTCTTCCCATAAGCCCCTTTGCAAGAGCCTGGGCATTATCGACTATTCCCTTTGCGTATTCCTTAAATTCAGGCATCAAGGCTTCCTTCAGGCATACAGCCTTTGCAGCCACAACGTGCATCAGGGGACCGCCCTGTGATCCGGGGAATACCGCCTTATTGAACTTAAATTTATCTGCTGCATCCTGATTGCAAAGGATCAGTCCGCCCCTGGGACCCCTTAAGGTCTTATGGGTCGTTGTAGTTACCACATCCGCTATACCGATGGGTGAAGGATGCTGCCCTCCTGCCACCAGACCTGCGATATGGGCCATATCCACCATGAGATAAGCTCCCACCTCGTCGGCTATCTTTCTAAATCTGTCAAAATCTATGGTACGGGCGTATGCAGAAGCACCTGCCACAATGAGTTTGGGCTTGCACTCCTTCGCCGTCTCAAGTACCTTGTCATAATCGATAAACCCGTCATCATTCACGCCGTAGGGCACACAATTGAAGTACATTCCGGAGAAATTCACCGGTGAACCGTGGGACAGATGTCCGCCCTGATCCAGATTCATTCCCATAAAGGTATCTCCCGGCTGCATCATTGCCATAAATACGGCCATGTTTGCCTGGGCGCCGGAATGGGGCTGGACATTGGCATATTCACATTTGAAAAGCTCCTTTGCCCTTTCCCTGGCAAGGTCTTCCACCACATCCACACACTGACATCCGCCATAATATCTGTGTCCGGGATAACCCTCTGCGTATTTATTTGTAAGCGGACTTCCCATAGCGGCCATAACAGCCTTACTGGTCCAGTTTTCAGATGCGATGAGCTCTATATGGCTGTTCTGCCTTTCCTCTTCAGCTACTATTGCATCTGCAACCTCTTTGTCCACAAGCCTTATGTCTTCAAGTGAATACATTTGATATCTCCTTTCAGTGATGCCCGGGTAAAAATCCGACACCTTTCTGCCTGTTTATGAAAACCAATCTTTGCGATTATAGCACAAGGATATTTTTTTGTTAATGCTATATATTTCCCTATCTATGCGCCATTTCCGAAAGATCTCTTAGTTAAATCCCACAAACCAGTGGGCCAGCTTGTATCCGGCAACTGATAACTTTCTACCGGATCTGCCCGGCAGATTCATGATCCTTCCCAGTGTTCCGTATCTTATCTTCATAAATAGGATAGCGTCCTTTTCAGCCAGGTATTTCCATAGTTCTTCTTTCTTTTCCAGCGCTTCCTCGTTGTCCGCGCGGATAAGCATTATGGATGAAACAGTCATCATGATCTCCAGATAGCTTATCATGTAATTCCTGAGCTTTCTGTTGGGGATATTCCTTCCGGCCATGAAATCTATCATGAGCTTATTTACCTTTATCTGCTGGTCTACCCTGCCTATCATAACCTTTTCATTGACGGACTGATCATCCCTGCCGATAAAGTAGCGGTAAAAATTGACGTTGAGATAATAAATGGTCCTGACAAAGGGCAGCGGCTCGAATACAAAGATATTGTCGCAGTAGAAAGTGTGTTTCGGCAGTGTCAGCCCACAGTCCTTAAGGAGCTTTGTCCTGTAGATCACAGAGTGCATGAGAAGGTACTGACCTTTATGGAATTTCCTGACCTTGTCCCAGGTTATAAGCGTATTTTCGGGAAGCGCAAACCTGTAGGTCATTACCTTCTTATGTCTTGCCCCCTTCTTCTCATAGACGAAATTACATACCATCATATCCAGCATGGTATCCCCGTAGAGAAGCTCCCTTAAGGTGGAGAGCACTTTTCTGTATGCGTCCGCATCAACCCAGTCATCGGAATCCACACATTTGAAAAACAGCCCCGAAGCATTTGCAAGCCCGGTATTCACTGCATCCCCGTGTCCGCCGTTCTCCTTGTGGATGGCTTTTACTATGCCGGGATAGCTTTTCTCATATTCATCGGCTATCTCGGCGGTAGAATCGGTGGAGCCGTCATCAACTACCAGGATCTCCACATCTTCTCCCCCAATAAGCAGGGAATCTATGCAATGCTTCATGTACTCTTCAGAATTATAACAGGGTACCACAAACGACAGTATCTTCATTATTTATATTACCTCTCTTTAC
>CAMJPM010000041.1 GCA_946407725.1 uncultured Lachnospiraceae bacterium | reverse complement strand
CAGCTGGATAGAGCGTCTGGCTACGGACCAGAAGGTCGCGAGTTCGAATCTTGTCGCACGCATACCTATCATGCTCCCGCAGGGAGCGTGATCTGCGCACCGCCATCGGCGAAGCCGATTTTTAATGGCGGTGCATCCTTGTTTCTGGAGCATATCGGCTTTGCCGATGTGCTCCTTTTTTATTACTTTTTTAACAGCAAGAACTTCGCTGGGATAAACGCATCAGTCAGCAAAGTAATGGATATCCATCAGGCTGTATGTTTTGGTTTTGCAGCTTTAAAGCCATAAGTTCTTAGTGAAAGCCCCTTCGATTAACTTATTTTGGTGAGTGTCTGAGCGGAGCGAGTTGCGCCAAAATAAGTTTGCTTATGAGAAGGGGCTTGAGCTTAGAACTTATGAGCCCGCTGAGAAACCAAAACATACAGTCTGATGGATTAAATAACCCTTGAGACTGATGCTTTTATCCCATCTCAATCCTCTTGCAGTACACTTCAGTCCATGCCGGAAGAAAACCCGATCTTACTGCAGTGTCCATGGAAAGGGAATGACTTTCGCTGGTGCCGTAAAAAGGCACTTTTCCAATGGACAGCACCTTTTTCTTCATCTTTTCCGTAAGGTAGGTTGCAAGACCGTGTCCTCTGTATTCAGGCATCACGTCTATTCCCACCTGCCACAGGTTCTTCCCGTCCTCGGAAACCCCGGACATACCCGCCAGTCTCTCCTTATTCCCCTTTTCGGTTAGTAGCAGTGCCATCCGGTCCGGCTGGGTTTTGGAAAACACCAGGGCATGCCGGAAGGGATTTAGCTCCCCGTATTTTTCTCCCCACGCCCTTATCTCCTCGTCATACATCCAGTATTCATCATAGGGAATATCCTCATATTCATTATCCGTAAAATCCGGATCCGGCAGAAAATATACATGGGTGTCCTGGATCTGATGACCGTGCTCCTTAAGCTTGTTATCCAGTATCCTTAAATTCTCGTATTTACAGAACCACTCCGGCATACAGTCTCCGTATTCCTTCCTGACCCAGTCTATAATGCTCTTATCCGCCATAAAATAGGCATCTCCTTTATAGATCACAGCCCTGAAAAAGGAGGAAATGGTCTCCACTATCCTCGCACCCTTTAGTTCTGCGCTTTCATTTATCATAATGCCGCTTACATTTTCCTCAGGACAGTTGCAATCCAGCCTGAACTGCTCTCTTGCCAGCATATTTATATCCATTACCGCTGCTCCTTCCAAAACCCTTTCCGGCAAAATCCCCGCGCATTCCTGATTTCATTTACCATAACATACGAAGCCCCCGGTTATTACGGTAACACGTTAAATAATTCGAGGGCTTCGTTTTGTTTTATATTTTTTACTGCAATATTCTCAACCTGGTTCACCTAGTACAACGTTTCATAAATAACTGGCCTAATTGCTTGCCTGCTTGTCCAATAGCACGCACCTGAAAGCCTCGACGTAGTTAGAACCTGTTGAAAATAATGATTATTTTATAGCTCCTTACTTGAAGAATGACATATCATCCGCAAGCTTTCTTGCCAGCTCGTTAAGCGAATCCGCAGATCCTGCCAGCATATTTACAGTTGCGTTCAGCTCCTGCATGGAAGCGCTGGTCTGCTCTGATGCAGCTGCGTTCTCTTCGGAAATGGCGGACAGGGATTCCATTGCGTCAACTACCACATTCTTTGCGGACATACAGGTTGAAGCATCTCCGGAAATGGAGCCCACGCCGCTGACTGTAGTCCTGATATTGTCGATAAGGCTCTGGATGCTGTCAACAGTAGCCTGAATAACTTCACGCTGCTCCAGGGCAACCTTTCTCACATTCTCTGCCTTTGTATTTGCCTGCTGTGACTGTACAAGAAGGCTCTCCATCTCACGGCGGATCTCCTCTGCGGTCTCATTTGAATTGGTAGCCAGTGCTCCGATCTCGGTAGCCACAACAGCGAAACCACGTCCTGCATCACCGGCTCTTGCAGCCTCTATGGAAGCGTTAAGGGCAAGCAGGTTGGTCTGGGATGCGATATTTGTGATCATGTCAACCTTGTCATTTACGGAATTGACCGCTGCGCTGGTGGCATTGATAGCGGTTGTGATCTCTTCCACATTCTTATTCATGGTCTCTGTGCTGGCCATGAGCTTATCCAGCTCAGAGGCAGATTCACGGCTCTTGTCATTCATCTCATCCGCTGTATTGGAGAGAACGCCGGTATTATCTGTAACGCTGGAAACTGCCATATCGATATTACCTACGCTCTCGGAAGCCTGCTGGATATTGTCAGCCTGCTCCGTAGCACCCTTGGCGATCTCCTGGATGGCATTTGAAACGTCGTCTGCTGTATGTGATATCTGATTTGCTGTGCTTGCCAGCTCGTTGGAGGAATTATCAAGGGATTCCGTGGTGGCCTTTACGTCATCGATGATCTCCTGCAGCCTGTCGATAAGGCTGTTGGTGTCATGTATCATATTTCCAAGCTCATCACTGTAATCCAGGTATTTATCGATCTTTACAAACTCACCGTTTGAAAGATGCTCTAAGGAATCACTGATAACAGCGGTGCTGCCAAGGATATAGCGTAGAATGGAAATACCTACCAGAAGGATCAGGATCAGGATCGCAGCCATGATCACTGACAGGATCACGGTCTTGGTCTTTATCTCATTCTGCATCTCCTTATTAATATAAACAGAGTACTCTTCAACTATATCAGTAAGGGAATTGATCTCGCTTCTTGCGGTCTTGAAAGCGGGATACTGATTGGCACGGTCTCCGCTTCCGCTTACAGGATCATAGATCTTTGCCCAGTTATCTATCTCAGACTTTGCCTTGGCAGTTATGGAACCTATGGACTCTGTCTGGCCCGAAGCCCTGTAATCATTGTAAAGATAACTGTTAGCCCTTGCAACACTGTCAATACTCTGTATACCGTCTATAACCTGCTGTTTGTTCTCCTCAAAATCACCCAGTGCTTCCTTCGCCGCATCAGCCTGGCCTTCCTGGGCAAGTGTAAACGCCTGGTCGCTTGCATACTGTGCCTGATAGAAATCACGGTCACAGGTCACGATCTTATCGATGAGATCCTTCAATTCATCATAATAAACCGTTTTAGCTTCATTCAAAGTGCTCATCTCATTCACGCCGTTAAAGATCGTGAGGAAAATGGACAAAATGACCAGCGGCAGCACAAGTACTGCAAGTTTGACTAAGATACTCTGTTTTTTCAGCATAACATACTTCCTTTCTAAAACTCTGTTTTTTCGGGAAACAAAAATTCCATGTGAAATATTATAATTTAAGAACAATTGTTATGTAAATTCTTTTTTGGACTATGGGGACGGGGTTTGGGGGTCATTTATTTTTTGCCCTGTGACTCCGTCCCCACAGTCCATGCAGTCCTTGCAGTTTGACCCTGACACATCAAAAATGTTATACTGAAAACACTTGAATCCGTAAGAAAAGGAGAAACGGTTCCCATGAAAAACGGTTTTATAAAGATAGCTTCCGTAACAAATGATCTGAAGGTTTCGGATACGGAATTTAACAGCAATGTGATAATTGAGGCAATTAAGGAGGCGGAAAAAAACGGGGCGAAGGTCATAGTATTCCCTGAGCTCTGCGTCACAGGCTATACCGCAGGTGATCTCTTTTTGCAGGAGAGCCTGATAAAGGGAGCCGCGGAGGCGGTTAAAAGGATCGCGGATTCTGCGGAAGACGATGCCCTTATTTTTATCGGCTTTCCCTTTGAATATGAGGACAAGCTCTATAACACTGCCGCTGTGATCCACCGGGGAAGGGTCATTGCCCTGATCCCGAAAATAAATATACCTAACTACAGCGAGTTCTACGAGATGCGGCACTTTGCCCCCGGCTTTGAAAAGCCCGTATATGTGGATTTCTTTGGAGAAAAAGTGCCCTTCGGTGCAGATATACTTATTAGTAACACCACGGAGCCCTTCCGGTTCACCATTGCCGCGGAGATCTGCGAGGACGCCTGGGTTCCCTGTCCTCCCTCCGTAAAACACGCGGTGAATGGAGCTGAGCTCATCGTAAACCTCTCTGCCAGTGATGAGCTGGTGGGCAAGGAGGAATACAGGAGGCTCATGATATCCGCCCTTTCCGCAAGGCTTGTCTCCGCCTATGTCTACGCCAGTGCCGGTGAAGGGGAATCCACCCAGGATCTGGTCTTCGGCGGCGACAACATGATAGCGGAGAACGGAAGGATCATAAGCGAGGCCGCCCTTTTTGAAAACGGAATACTGTACGGGGAAATAGACGTACACCGCATAAGAGCCGAGCGTAAGCGGATGAACACCTTTGCCTCCCGCCGGGACGACAGCTATGTAAGGGTGGATATATCCTTTGACGTTGAAGAGACTGCCCTTTCCGATATTCCCGGCAGGTTCCCCTTTGTGCCCTCCGATGAGGAAAAGAAGACAGAGCGTTGCAACGAAGTATTTTCAATACAGTCAAAGGGCTTGAAAAAGAGGCTTAGGCATATCGGTGCAAAGACTGCGGTAGTAGGAATATCCGGCGGTCTGGATTCAACCCTGGCCCTCCTTGTGACCGTAAAGGCCTTTGATGACCTTAAGCTTGACAGAAAGGGGATAAAATGCGTGACCATGCCCTGCTTCGGCACCACCGACAGGACCTATAATAACGCAGTAAATCTTATAAAGACCTTAAACTGCGATTTTAAGGAAATAGATATTAAAGAAAGCATTCTAAAGCATTTTAACGATATAGGACAGGATAAGGATAACCACGATGTAACATACGAGAATTCCCAGGCAAGGGAACGGACCCAGATACTTATGGACATTGCAAATATGTGTAACGGTATTGTGGTGGGAACCGGGGATCTTTCGGAGCTGGCTCTCGGCTGGACCACCTACAACGGTGACCACATGTCCATGTACGCGGTAAACGCAGGAGTACCAAAAACCCTGGTAAGGCATCTCGTGAGATTTTATGCTGATAGCTCCGACAGTACCGCACTAAAAGACATACTTCTCGATATCCTGGACACTCCGGTGAGCCCTGAGCTCCTGCCTCCCAAGGACGGAAAGATCTCCCAGGAAACAGAGGATCTTGTGGGTCCCTATGAGCTTCATGATTACTTCCTGTATTATATGCTGCGGTTCGGTTTCCCTCCAAAGAAAATACAGCGTCTCGCCTATTTAAGCTTCGAAGGCGTTTTTGAAAAAAACACCATCGATAAGTGGCTAAAAGTATTTTACAGGAGATTTTTCTCCCAGCAGTTCAAGCGTTCCTGCCTCCCCGACGGTCCCAAGGTCGGTACGGTTTCCGTATCCCCCAGAGGAGATCTCCGGATGCCAAGCGACGCAGTGTCCGCCCTCTGGCTCAAAGAGCTTGAGTGATTTGGCTAAAGGAGCTTGACTGATCCGGCTAAAGAAGTTTAATCAGATGCCCCACAGCTTATGCCTGCTATGGGGTATCCGGCTTTCCCACAGTTTTTACCGTGAAACCCTCACTGTCCGCGCTCACTGTTATCTTTCCGCCACCTGAGAGCTTTCCGAAAAGGATCTCGTCCACAAAGAGCGGCTTAATATCGTTTCTTACCACCCGGTCAATCTCCCTTGCGCCGAATTCCTCGCTGATGCCCTTTCTTTTCAGCAGCTCCCGGGCCTTTTTATCCGCAGTGACCGAAATCTTTTTTGACTTCAGCTGCTCCGAGAGCTCCGATAGCTTCTTATCCACGATAAGTCCGGCCATTTCATCACTCATGCTGTTAAATACAACAGTCTTATCCAGACGGTTCCTGAATTCCGGCTGGAAGATCCTCTTCACCTCTTCCATCAATACGCTGTTGTCAATGGTGCTCATGAAGCCGATCCCCTTCTTACCCAGACGGTTTGCCCCGGCATTTGAGGTCATTATTATCACAACATTCCTGAAATCAGCTTTTCTGCCCTGGTTATCCGTAAGGGTGGCGTAATCCATTACCTGGAGAAGCACATTGTAGATATCGGCGTGGGCCTTTTCTATCTCGTCAAGGAGCAGTACCGAAGAAGGGGCTTTCCGTATGGCCTCCGTTAAAATGCCTCCCTCCTCGTAGCCCACGTAGCCTGCAGGGGAGCCTATAAGCTTCGCCACCGCGTGCTTTTCCCCGTACTCACTCATATCAAATCGGATAAGCTTTACCCCCAGCTCCTGCGCCAGCTGCCTTGCGATCTCCGTTTTACCCACACCGGTAGGCCCCACAAAGAGCAGGCTCGCCAGGGGCTTATTGTCTCCGATAAGCCCGGCCTTTGAAAACTTGACCGCGTTCACCACCTCGGAAATGGCCTCATCCTGCCCGAATATCTTCCCCTTCATCCTCTCCTCAAGGGTGGCAAGTCCCTTGACATCATCACTATCCACCGTCTCCACCGGCACCCGGCAGATCTTTGTCAATATCTCATTTATTACATCCCTGTCCACGGTTTCATTCTTTTTATTCAGCGGATGGAGCTTTCTAAATGAACCGGCTTCGTCAATAAGGTCAATGGCCTTGTCCGGCAGAAACCTCTCGTTTATATATTTGGCGCTCATTTTAACGGCATAGGAAATAACGCCCTTGGCATACTTCACACCGTGATATGCCTCATATTTCCCCTTAAGGCCCTTTAATATCTTAACAGTCTCCTCCTCTGAGGGCTCCTTTATCTCCACGTTCTGGAAACGCCTTGTGAGGCTCTTGTTCTTTTCAAAATACTTTTTATACTCTTCAAAGGTGGTGGCTCCGATAAACCTTATATGACCTTCGGAAAGATAGGATTTCAGCATGTTTGAGGCGTCAAAGGATCCCTCTCCCACTGCTCCCGCCCCGGAAAGGTTATGTATCTCATCAATATAGATAATGGGCTTTTCCTCTTTGCCGATCTCTGAAAGCACCTTCTTAAAACGCCTTTCAAAGTCACCCCTGTACCGGGTTCCCGCCAGCATCCCCCCGAGATCCAGGGCAAAGACCTTCGCCCCCTTAATGGCGTCAGGTACCTTTCCTTCATTTAAAAGCTGAACCAGCCCGTAGGTTATGGCGGTCTTACCCACCCCGGGCTCTCCTATGTGGAGGGGATTATTCTTATCCTTCCTGCAAAGGATCTGAATAGTGCGCTCAAGCTCCGTTTCCCTGCCGATAAGCGGGTTCACATCCTTAAGGGTCTCATTTAAGCAGGGCGCATACAGTTTCCAGCCGCTCCTGCCGTTTTCTTCCTTTTCCTTTAATTCGGGAATCCCGTGCTCTGCCGCATCCCCCTCCAGGAAAGAAAGCTCCTGCAGTATATCCGCTTCCGAAATACCCTGCTGCTCTATAAAATACACGGCATAGCTGTCTTCAAGATTCATAAGGGCGTGGAACATATGCCTTACGTACACCTCTCCGCTGCCGCTGTTATATGCGCTCTGACCCGCAAATACCAGCATTTTGTTGACCCCGGAGGACATTTCGGGATCACGGCCCTGAACCTTTTCAATGTACTCTGAAATATACCGGGTAAGCTTTTCGGTAAGAAGCTTCACATCCCCTCCGCATCCGGAAAAGGCTTCGATAAAAAGACCCTCCTCTAAAAGAACTAAAAGGATGGTTTCAGGTGTGACATATTCATAATTGTTTTCCTTTGCATATAGTACCGCCCTGTGAAGCACGGACATTACTTCCTTGGATAGCTCCATCACGCTTCCTCCACTGTCATTCTGAAGGGATAGCCCTGGGCCTTCGCCCTGGAAAGTGCGGTGCTGACCTTGGTAGAGGCAATATCGAAGGGATACTTTCCCACCACCGCCTGTCCGTTTTTATGGACAGAAAGCATTATGGCCTGGGCCGTCACCTCATCCTTATGAAAGATATCCACAAGCACCTCCACTACAAATTCCATTGCAGTAAAATCATCATTTAACATGATGACGTTATACTGCCTCGGCTCCTTTATCCTGCTGTCTGTCCTGTTTTTTACCGCATCCTGTACAGCCATACCTCTTTAATCCGTCCTTCCCTCATTCAGCAGCTCTTTTATCTCCTCCAATGAAAAAGAATATGCCTTATTGCAGAAATGGCATTTCACCTCAGTGTCTTCTCCCCGCTCAATAAGACTATGAAGCTCCTTTTCACCCAGGCTTAAAAGCACTTTTGAAACCTTTTCCCTGCTGCAGTCACACTTAAAGGAAACAGGAATTTCCGATGTTATCTCCGGCTCCAGGCCCTCCATAACTATACGGATAAGGTCCTCCGGGCTCTTTCCCTCCCTTAAATAACTTGTTACCGAGCTGATATTTGCCACATTCCGTTCAATGGTGCTGATGCTCTCCTCTGATGCCCCGGGAAGCATCTGTACTATAAAGCCCCCGGCCTCCCGGACTGTATTGTTTTTATTCATAAGAACCCCCAGCCCCACGGCCGAAGGCACCTGCTCGCTCATGGCAAAATAATATGTAAGGTCTTCAGCAATTTCACCGTTAACAAGATCGATCTCGCCGGTATAGGGCTCCTTCAGCCCCTGATCCTTAATGACCTTAAGGGTGCCGCTGCCCACGATCCCGCCTACATCCAGCTTTCCGTCGGAAGCCCTTACTTCGTTTATTACCTGAGGCTCCAGTGCAAAGCCCTTGACATGGCCCTCTGCGTCTGCAGTGACGGTGAGCCCCTCCACTGGTCCCTCCGACCTTATGATCAGAGTGAGCACGTCCTTACCCTGAAGCATGCTTCCCATCATTGCGCCGCCAAGGAGAAGCCTGCCAAGAGCCGCCGTCACCACGGGACTCGTATCATGGCACTTTCTTGCCTCCTCCACCGTATCCCTCGCGGAAACCGCAAAAGCCCTGACCTCCCTGTTGGCGCTTATGGCCCTCACCATATGATCCATCAATTCTGCCTCCTTTTTATTCGGCTTTCAGCCGTCAATACCCTTTGGAAAAACCACCCTTGCAGCCGGAAATACCCTAAAGAAAAACCACCCTGCAGCCGTCAAAGCCCTCCGGCAGCTTTTTAACCCTGCGGTCGTAAGTGACGATCCCGTTGATCTCATCCTCCACATCCGAAACCTGGGTGTAGACCGCGCCGCAAAGTCCCTTTTCAACTGCGGGCCGGATCTCTTCCTCATAAAGCTTTTTTAATCTCTCCGAAAACTGCTCCAAACTTCCGCAGCTGCCGTAGCCGTAGGACTTACCGGTGTTTGCGATATGATCCTCCACCGCACATGAAAACCCTCCGAATTCAGATAATACCACCGGTTTTTCATCCCTCTTAAAAACATATCTGCCATTGTATTTATGAACGCTCTTTACATCCCCGGCTCCCATGTCATGCCAGCCGGAAGCAGCGTCTATCACAGATTCCGGCAGAAGTTCCTTAATGATCCTGTACACATTAACGGAATCAAACTGTCCCCAGCCCTCATTAAAAACGGTCCAGTACAGTATACAGGGAAATGAAGAGAGCTGCTTTATCCCGCTCCTGCACCGGCTTAAGAAGACGGATCTGGTCCTGTCATCCACATGTATCTTTGTATCATCCCGGTTCGGGAACCCGATATTTGGAAGCGCTGTATCAAGTAAAAAAGAATAGTGTCCGTTATTCACCATATCCTGAAAAACCACCATTCCCAGCCGGTCACACTCGGCATAGTATAGATCCGGCTCAAGCTTCACATGCTTCCTTAGTGTATTAAAACCCAGGTCCTTCGCAGTCATTATGTCAAGGCTGTAAAGAGAGGGATCCGCCGGGGTGGAAAGCCCGTCGCTGAAATATCCCTGATCCAGAAGCCCGTTAAAGAAATATGGCTTTCCGTTAAGCAAAAGCCTGGGGGTGCCGTCAATATTCCCAATGCTTATCTGTCTTAATGCAAAGTAGGAGCGTATTCTGTCCCCACCGCTTAAAGTAAGTTCAAAGTGATATAAATACGGATCTTCCGGGCTCCAGTTCCTTATCTCACCGGGCTTTATCACCGCTTCCCCGTCCTTAAGCTCATGGGTCTCTTCTCCGGAGGGAGTCTCTAATCTTATAACGCCGTTATGTGCTTTATCACCTGTATAAATACGCGCACAGCCCATATCCGTCCGTATAGAGATCCTTTGGACATACTCCTCCGGTACGCTTTCTATCCACACACTCTGCCAAAGCCCGGAAAAGGGGGTGTACCACATGCCGCCCCTTTTTATCCTCTGCTTTCCATAGGGCTCGTCCCTGTCCATAAGGCTGTCCCTGGTCTCTATCTTAAGGCTGAATTCCTCCGGCGCGCCGGAAATATCCACGCGGAAGTGCTCATATCCACCGTCATGGGTGCCGTACAGATCTCCGTTTATAAACACGCCCGCATGCTGGTCCGCAGCTCCCACATGGAGTAAAAGCCTGCTCTTTCTGAAACCCGGGGGCAGCGTCACCCTCCTCTCATAAACAAGAACGGCGTCCTCCGGAAAATGCCTGTTGATACCTGAAAGAAGTGCTTCCGGCGGAAAGGGCACCCTTATCCTGTCTGCTTCCGGGCTGACAGATGGATCACTGCAGTTTACGGAAAAATCCCACCAGCCGTTGAGATTAAAAAAAGAATCCCGTTTAAGCAATGGTCTCGGATATATGTCCCAGGGCACCTTTTCAGGATCGTTATAAAGTTTTAATCCCTCTTCAGTAAATAACTCCTTCATAACATATCCTCCCGGTACAGTTCCCGGAGCATATAGTCCTTATCCTCGTCTATCATGGCCACCAGGACATCCGCGATCTCCGGGTCAAACTGGGAGCCCCTGCACTTAAGAATCTCCTCCCGTACTTGCGCCTGCTTTTTAGGTGTGCTGTAGGACCTTCTGGAGGTCATGGCGTCATAGGAATCCGCGAGACAGATTATCCTCGCTTCCTCAGGGATCTTCTTTCCAGAGAGACCGTCCGGGTAGCCCTTTCCGTCAAAGCGCTCGTGATGCCATCTGGCACCGGTTGAAAGCCCGGGTATCTCGGTAATGGTCTTTAATATCCCAAATCCTATGACCGTATGGCTCTTAATGAGATCAAACTCCTCCGGTGTGAGCCTGCCCTTTTTATTTAAGATATCCTCCTGAACCCCTATCTTTCCTATATCGTGCAAAAGCCCCATGGCAAAAATATCCTCCTGTTCCCTTTCGGTCTTTCCCATGCGTCTTGCGATCTCCCTTGAGTAGACCGCAACCCTTGCGGAATGGCCGTTGGTGTAGTGGTCCTTCGCGTCCACCGCTTTGGAAAGGGCCATCATCACCTCCCTGGAAAGCCTGGCCTTTGCCTCTGCCGCGGCCTCCTTTTCCTGGGACACATGGAGCTGCTTCATGGTATCGATAAGCCTCTCATAGTCCGGTGTCTCCAGGGATAAAAAGATCACAAGCACGCCAAGGGATGTGATATAGAAGGTGATAAGGTAATTGTCAAAGAAGAGCATCTGCAGAATAAACACCGCGGATGTCACGATTATTGCCACTATCACCGCGATTATCTGCCGCCTTTTGTAATCTTTCCAGTGGGTGAACATATAGATGCATCCAATGGCAAAAAACAGCATGGGAAAACCGTAGGCCACAGGCACAAACAGTGCGTTATGGATGTAATTTCCCTTTTCATCATATTCAAAAACTAAGTGGGTCAGGGGGTTGGTGAGAAGAAGTGTAATATCCGCAAACAACAGCATATAATTCACGAAATTCCTGATATGCATGTTGGTTTCATCCATATTCACATAAGCGTAGATATAATAAATAAAAAGAAACCCGGTGAGTGCCGCGAAAATGGAATCCGTGATATTAAAGAGATAATGTATCTCGTTTGGAATTTTGTCATGCATGCTGGATGCAACGGCTGTTGCCACGTCGATGATATTTGCCGTGGTAACCATATAGGCAAAATTCTTGAAAGCGGTATTTACCTTTGTCCGGTTGTTATACCGCAGAAATACGAATGAGCACAGTATGACGTCGAGGGGTATTACCGCCACTTCCAGATAGATGTTATAGTCCAGCTTCATCCACTCATTGTAACAGAACCCCTGTTTTTCCACAAGTAACCCCGGCTGGCAGGACGGGTACCCGAAACTATCACACAAGCCGGACGTGCCCGGTGCAAATCGATTTAATTGGCATCGTTATGTCTCAATAAGCATGAGCAGATTCTGTTTCAAGATATAATACCGCTCCAGCAGCATCTCCATCTTCTTCACATCCGCAGGACTTCTGCCCTTCATATAAGCCTTATAGAAGATATTCCAGAACTCAACACAGTTTTCATAACTCATCTTGAACATACTGCTGCAGTACATGGGGTTCTCCTTCCCCATCTTCACAAGGGATGCATAAAGAGCCTGCAGGTCAAAGATGGGATGTCCGTGGCCCACTCCGGACATATCCATCAAAAGAATGTCATCATCACTGACTATCACATTAGAGGGATTGATATTGCCGTGGATAAATCCCATGCTGTCCGGGATGCCGTCTAAAAGCACGGAGATATTGTACCGGTCTTTCTCATCCAGCCTGTCCCCGGCTATGGAAAGCCATTCCCTGTATCTGTCCTTAATATCCGGAAAATCCTCTGCTTCTATGGAATGCATTTCATGTAGGAAATCCGCGAACCTCTCCGCCAGCTCCGGCAGCGCCCCCGGATTCTTCCTGACGGCAGCCGCCAGGGTGGTGCTCCCGGCGGATTCATAGATGATTCCGTAATTATTCCCCACCATGACCACATCAAAGGGGATAAGGGTGGGAACGCCTTCCATCATGGCAGTCTGGGCATTATCCCTCTCCTTTTTGATGTCATTTAAGGATATGCCCTTATTAAAGACCTTCACCATGGTGTCATCGTTCTGGGGAAAGATGCCGCCGTTAAGGCTCTTGATCTCCAGATCCGGCCTTTCAATGAAGACGGACCTCATCTTCTTCCTTACCCTGAAAAAGCTGCTGAACCCGGTAACCTCGAAAATATCGGCCACTTCATCGGATACATTTGTGATCTCAATTTCACATTTTTTCTTCTTTCTGACCTTTAATAAAACCCGGAGGCCGGCACTGGAAATATACTCAAGCCCCTTGAAATCAAAGGTCACAGTGAGATCCGGATTCCCGTCAATGATCTCAAAAATTTCCTTTTCCATCCCTGCAGAATTATTGGAATCTATCCTTCCCTCGGGAAAGATCTTCAGAATATTATCCTTTGCTATGTAGCGCATATATCATCCTTTCACATCTGAGCAGCCTTCCTGCTGCCTGATCTGCTGTTACCCATTTCTGCCCTTCGCTGCTCCGCCCTGTGCTTCGCAGCCTCCCTTAGCTTCTGCGTATGGAAATCCAGCTGTCCGCGGCCTCTCTCCCTTCCCTTTTCCAGATGTCCTAAAGCCTTTGTCTCCATGACGCCCTGTTTATTCTTAACCTCAACCTTATTGGCTTCATTGTAGACATTTTTATAGGTGTCAGTGCTTACCTTAAGCTCCGACAGCGCATCCGCAAAAGCAAGCCTGTCCGCGCCCTGCCCGGACTTATGCATATCTATGCCGCCGCCCTTTTGCTTATATTTAGCATCCGTATAAGCTCTTGCAGCCTTATTCATCTCTTCCTGCAGTTCCTGTAAATTTTTCTTATCTTCAGTTGAAAGCCTCTTCCCGGCATTGCCGTTTAACACCCTGTCGTAGGCATTAGTGAAATTCGTATATGCGGTTCTCAGATTTTTATATTCCCTGGAATCAAGAAAAGCGGGACCATGGCTTCTCAAATTATTATATTGATCCTTAAGGCCGTCAACCACATCCTTCATCCCTTCAACAACCTTATAATTTGAGCTTTCTATTCTGGCTTTCTCGCTTTCCAGCTCCCTTTTAATACCTTCTTCATCAATAACTCTCAGCTCCGGTTTGTTTTCATAGAGCTGTTTCCCTTTACTCAGGGCATCATTGTGATAAGCGGTAAAAGCAAATCCTTTCTCCTGGTTTGTCAGGTTCTCGATCTCTATAGGTTTAAGTCCCCGTAAAAATCCGGCAAGCTTTTCCTTTTGATCAGCAGGGAGCATTACATAACCATCTGCGTTTATCTTTCCCTTAAAGCCTGCCCTGACACTGTCGCTTGGCAGCTTTGTATACATGCCTGTATCCTCATGGGTGAATAATTTTAATTTATCATCAAAAAGACCGCCTACAAATGTGGCTATCTCATTTGTATTAGGAGCTCCGGATTCCATTTGATGTATTATCTCATTCCCAAAATATGCTTTATTGGCCATATATCCGAGAAGATGTAAATCATCTATTGTTGCCTTATCCGCAAGAATAAGGTTCTTTGTCAGATTAAACAGATTCTCATTCTTTACAGTGACCTTTCCGCTTTTTTTACTTGAGACAGAATCAACATATTTTTCAGCCTCTTTGATCTCAGAGCTGGTTTCCTTACTGAAGACCTTATTATCTGCATTCGTTTTCGCCTGATTCTCGATACGATATTTTTCTAATTCCAGTGAATCCTCGGGATACATGAAGTATCTGTCCGTCTTGTCCATGGATTCAAGATATTTCATGGCACTGTTGTAATCAAGCTTTTTCTTATCCTCAAGGCTTGCTGTATCAAAGATCTCTGTCTTTGCACGGTACGGGTCCAGTTTCTTTTTATCCTCATAGCTGCCCTTTTCCCATATCCTGTCATAATCATCCCTGTATAAGCTTTTCTTTTCTTCTGTACTTAAGGAATAGAAGTATTCATCTTTAACCTTCTCTCCTGCATCGGCTTCAATTTCCTTTAACGGGGTTTTTGTATCCTTAAGGACGTCAAAGGTATGCTGTTTATCAAATTTCAGCTTTTCGGATATGGTTGCAGCAGCATTAAATCTCCGTTCAGTCTCTCCCCTATGGTATTTAATCTTTTCATCCCAGGTTTCTTTAGATGCCAGCTCCTTATCAAATAAAGGTTTTGCGAAGGTAAGCCTTTGATCAGGAGTCATGTTGTTAGTGTATTGCTTAACTACACTCGGACTGGCCTTCTGTTTTACCAGATCCTCAAAGGTAACTCCATTGTCCATTAATTCCTTTGAGGCCTTCTTTGCATCCCATATAAATCTCTGCTCAATACCTACCCTGTTCCAGCAGGCGGCTGTATATTCCTCTCCAAATCCTTTGATGGTTTCCCAGCGTTTTTCGTTCATCAGGTTACTACTGATGAAGCCCGCTTTACTGTCCAGTTCCCCGAGATAATGATCGACCTTCTGCTTATTAGAAAGCGAATTCCAGTAAATATCCTTGAAATCTTTGTCAATACTGTTTATTGTATTGACATCATCCATTGAAATAGGATTTTTTAAGAATTCATCTAAAGCCTTTTTCTTATCTTCTCTGTATTTTCCTGCAAGATCCAGATTATTCCAGTATTCAACTGCATATTCTGCGTCATAGATAACTTTTTCATTCCAGGGAAGAGCCTTGAATTCTTTATCATAACGCTCTTTATCAAATTCTTTTCTTCTTTCATTGCCTATTCTCTTCCAATATTCATCCTTAAAGCCCGGGGATTCCTTCTCGATTTCATCAGCCACCTCCATCGAAAGGCCATTATTTACAAAACGCCCCATTGCTGTCGCACTGTGTTCCTTGTACTGCTCTGCAGGAGTCAGGCTGTCAAAATACTTTTGGGCGGCTTTTCTGTTGGTTTTCCTTTTATTCACAAAGGAAAGGCTTACAAACTCCTTGTCCTTTATTGTTCTGTCAAAATCAAATTCAAATTTATTTTCCAGACTGAGGGTTGAATAATATGCATTGACAAAGCCTTCGCTGCTCCCGTACCTGTTTATATTATGGGGCTGCTTTGCGAACTCCTCGACTTCTCTCCTGCTATAATTATTATTTTGAAGCATCTCGTCATGGATTTTCTTTGGATTATTCTTCCAGTCCTCCCTGATTCTGCCTTCATCTATTTTTCCTCTCTCAGACGCCTCTATATCCTTCCAGACAATTTCATTGATCCGGTCCATGGCCTCACTAAAGGCATAACGGTTCTCAAGCTCCGGATGAACTGACTTCTCCGGATCAATTCCGGAAAAAGGGTATGAGGCAGCAGCATCACCCAGCAGGGCAAATAAATCGCTGCCATCCATGGGATGCATCCACTTGCGGAATTCAGGATCTTTTTCTGTTACCGGAGGGTTGGCAATTTTGTAATCCTCCTTTGACGGGAAGTTATACCTGTTTCTCTTCAATTCAGGCCTGCTGTCCACAAAGCTTAATATATCTTTTACAGCCTGCTCCTTACCCCTCTGCCATTCCTCCTTATCAACTCCCTCCGGCATACCCGTAAAATACTGTTTATATTTATCCACATTCTCCAGAGCCCAGATGCCGCGATTAAACAACTCTATCTGGTCTCTGAGAATAATGTCGCAATCGTTATTCGCAGGATCAATTTTTCTTTCCTGAAGAGAATCCTCAAGCCTCTTAAGGCTCTCTTCATATCCTTTAATACTGCTTTTAAAGCTATCTACAGTCCAGCCCTCAACAGCTGCCTCCATAAGATGAAGTGCCCCATACATATACTTATCAAGGGTTTTTCCTGATAATCTCGGCATATCTTCTCCTTCCCGTGTTACCTGTCATTCCGGGCTTAGCTCCGCACTTTGTTTTCCTGAAGCTCCCTCAATGGGCTATATCGTTATTCTCAAGTTCCTTTCCATTGGCTCTGCTGCCCTTTCCGTCAATGGTCTTTCCGGCCATCAGATTGTCATAGGCTTTTGTATAATCATTGAAGGCCTTCTCCATTTTATCTTCCTCCTGACAATCACGTGTTAAATCTGCCTTTTGCATATTCAGGCGTCACCTGCGGTTTAAGCAGGTGACTGTTCCGGATAGTTACACCGGTATTTTTATATGACCGGCGGTTTGTTTTTCTTAATAAGCGGGTTCTCCCTCTCAACGGCGCCAAGGCTTTCGTGTCTTTTCCTGCCCTTCTCAGCCTGCATGGAGGTGCTTCTCTGTTTAGAGCGGGAATCCTTCTCAACCTTGTTTGCTTTCATCCCCTCTTCTTCCATAAGCGTATTCAGATTCACCTTCCTGACAGGAAAAAGCTTACGGCTGAGACTCAGCTTCAGCGCGCTCTCCTTTGAAAAATCTGCTTTTCTGAATATTTCTTCTATCTGTTCTGTTTTTATTTCCATACCTGGTACCCTGCTTAAATCTGTGCCTGTCTCTGTCTATATATACAGCTGAATGAAAAAAATGAGCCTGTTCCTGAGCTGCTTCTGTAAAAATTTTATGATTCGGACGCTTTTCCTCCATGCCGGACAGGAGGCGGCAAAGCGCTTTGCACTTCACCGCCTCCTGCCGGTTTTATTATAAAAATTTTATATTCCCTATGCTGCACCCTGCAAAACCAAAAGCTTTATGCCATTTTAATTCGTACTCCTCCGCATGCCTTCAGGCTTCTTCGAAGGTATTTCGTTCTGCTTCTGCGAAGCCTTATTTAATTCCTTCTTACGAAGCTTGTCCTTATGGACATTCAGTGTCGCGCGGGCACGTTCGCTGCCTTCCAGTTCGGAAAGCTTTACGTTCTTAACCTTTCCATTATTCTTTATTTCAACTGTCTTTTCTTCTGTCTGTTTTCCAAACTTAGGGAATACATCAAATCCCGAGAGAAGATCCGCCATGGCAAGCCTGTCCTCACCCTGCTTTGTTGAGTGCTTGTCTATGCCTCCGCCCTTCTGTGCGCGCTTTGCAGCGGTATAGTCATTTGCGGCCTTCTGCATCTTTTCCTGGAGGTCCCTCAGCGCATTGATCTCGGCGTCCTCTATCTGATCTCCGTTGGGCCTTGCGCTCTTGCCGTCAATGGTCTTTCCCGCCATCAGGTTGTCATAGGCCTTTGTATAATTATTGAAGGCCTTCTCCATATTATCGTATGCCTTTGAATTAAAGATGGAAATGGTATGGCTCTTCATTGAGCTCCAGGCGGTCTTCAGGTTTTCCACCTCTTTTCCTTCCTCCTTAAGGTCATTAAATCTGGCGGCCTTGGTCTGCTCCATCAGCTTCTTCTTATTATCCTCATAGTCTACTATCTGCTCGCTCATTTCCGCTTCCGAGACATATCTGAATTCTGGATTTTTCTGTATAAAATCTCTCGCTGCGCTCTTGGCATCAGATTCACGGTCCAATGCACCCGCTTGGTTGAATCCATTGTTTGCTTCTTTGGCCTGGTTATAAAGAGTATTATACGCATCATCCATGATCGCCTTAATATCCTTATCTTTAAGCGCTACATTAACTATTCCTTCCCTGACATTAAGAAGCTCTTTTTTCTGTTTGTCACTCAAAACCACATAGCCGTCCTTATCAAACTTCACATTCATATCGTGAAGTTCTTCATCGGAGACATTTCTGAATGTATCGAAATCCAGATCCGGGAAATTCTTCATAAAATCTTCAAATGCCTGTAAAGCTTCATGTTCCTCACCTCCATTGGGAAGATCTTCATATCTGCTGTTGATCTCTGTATGTAAAACACGCAGATTCACTATATCCTGTGCCGTACATTTTGAGGAGAGAATCCTGCAGAAGATCCTGTCTATCTGGTGTTTATACCTTCCCCCGCCAGTGACTATATCCGAATTGACATATAATGGACCGGTCAGTTCTTTTATCCTGTCCTTTTCTTCGGAAGTAAGCTTCGTAGAGTCAGACTTTGCCTCGGGTCTTTCCCCTGCCAGACTATCTACAGCTTTATCAAGATCCGTCCAGCGCTTTTCCTTATCGGAAAGCTTATTAAACCAGGCGTTGGTGTCCTCCATATTGAGGTTCTTTTTTTCCTCATAGCTGAGTGACGAGAAGTATTCCCCGGCTCTTTCCGGGTCTAATGCCTTCTTTCCCTCATAATCGGCCTCGTTAAAACGTCTCTCATACTCGTCTTTATACTTCTCACTCTTCTTATCCTTCAGTGAAAGGCTGTTAAAGAACCTGTCTGCAACATCTTTTCCCGCTTTATTAACGGTTTCCATCGCAGGCTTTTCATTTATGAGATCGTCGGCAAGTCTGTCTTTCGCTCCATTTAAACTGCTCTTTACTTTCTCATCAAATGAGAGCCTTCCCCAGTAGCGGCTTGCGTATTGAGCGGTGGATTGATTACCGGCATTGTCTCCGGAAAGCGCTTTAGGAGAATTTATATTGAACTCAGGATTGCTGAGGTAGAATTCTTCCCATTCTTTCTGGGCGCGCTCGGGATCAAGATCCATCAGATCCTTACCAAAGCCATGATCCTTTTTGGTTTTATTCCAGAGTGCTTCCGCCCTGTCGCTGTCAGCTGCCTGCTTTTCCTTAAATGGAAGCGCCTTCCATTCATTTTCAGCCTTTTTCTCATCCAGCTGATAACGCATATCCCAGGAAGCGTTTTTCCACTCTAAAGCTGCCCTGTCAGGAAAACGCTCTGTTTTTTCAGCATAAGAAAAGCTGTTATAGTATTCGTCAGCGATCTCCTTACCTGCATTCTTTTCGATATCTTCAATGGCTGTTTTTTTCTCTTTAAGTTCAGAAAAATACCTGTCCTTTTCCGCAGCATACTTTGCATTGGGATCAAGATTATCCCATTCTCTCTGCTCACGTTCCCTGTCGGTCTCAAGCTTCTGCTCTTTAGTATAGGTCTTCCACTCCTCATCAGATCTTTCCTTTGAGAGAGCGGTCTTCTCCTTCCAGTTAAGGGTATTCCAATAGGCTTCAGCGGCCTCGGGAACCTCTGATATCTTTTCCCAGCTGTATCGCTCGTCCTTAAAGGTAGAAAGGGTACGATCCTTATTGAGCTCATACATCTCTTTTACAGAATGCTGGAGCCATTCACGCTGTTCCCTTTTGGAGTCTATCTTCTTTCTCTCTTCAATGGTGGCATTCTGCCATCTTTCCTCTCTCTGCCTTTCCTCTTCCTGTCTTCTTTTCTCGGCTGCAGCGCGTCTTTCCTTTTCATTAGCCTCATATCCGGCAGTTTTTTCTCCGGCCCTTATGAGGTCAAATTTATAGGATGCGTAATTTTTTTCACACTCCCTCATTAATGTGCGGGATAATCCGGCAAAGTCCTTGGCTTCTTCATAAGCATTATATAAAGGGTTGAAGTCTGCATGCTTAAACAGCCCCCATTCCTGATAATCCAGTCCGGTGCTTTTTTCCTCCATTCTATCCATATGGAGATATAGTGTAGCACGATCCATCTGTGTCTTTATTTCATCTTCCGAAAGCTTATCAATATTTTTCATTCTTGAAACAGGATCATCAAGGGTTTCATGACGTATTCTGTTGAATTCTTCAAGGCTCGTGAGATTTTTGAATCTGTTACGATACTTTGCCATATCACTTTTTCCCTCTGTCTTGAGAAAGGAATGAAAATCAGAAAGAGCCTTGCCTATGGGATGCTCTTTCATCACTTTTTCCTTCAGGGGATTTTCATATCTGACCAGCTTATCCAGATCCTTCATAAGGTCATTTATCGTATCTGCATCCACATAGTCATCCTCAAAGCTTCCGTTCACTGCATTTCTGTTACGGACAGATATCTCGTTAAGCTTTCTCACCTTTTCGAACACAGGCAGGATCTGATCCTTTACTTCAGTGGGAAGAGTTGCTATTTCATAATCGACATTCTCGTTTTGAAGAGCTGCTTTATTAAGCTTGACGCTATGATCATATATTAAGGTATAATTTACCATCCTTTCGATGCCGTTTTCACTGAATGAAATATTTCCGGCGTTCTCAAGATTATGGTTTTTGCTATTATCGAAACCATCAGCAAATCTCCAGTACTGATCATATGTCAGGCCGCCAAGGAGTGCTACGCTTACGCTTTGAGCCACATCCACTATCCATTTGTCATCTCCAAGGCTTTTATAGTTCTTATCGAATTTTTTATAGATCCTGTCTACCAATACACTTAATCTGTCGTCAGACTCATGCATCTGTTTTGTAGCTTCTGATTCTCTTAAAGAATCTATGTAAGGCTCTATCAGCTTTAACTGTTCATCAAGCTCCTTATCTATGCTTTCAAGTATGCTTTTACTTTCCTCATCAAGCTTAATATCATCTTTTCTTCCTATTGCCGCTATCTGTTCCTTGATAGCATAGGTGATCTTGAATGTATTATCTACTTTCTGCTCGCCCAGTGTTCTGATATTTGTTAATGGCATATACTGTTCCTCCTTTATGAATAAGGGTGCTTTATTATTCTATGTATATATACAGACTTTCTTCAAAAAGAAGCCTGTCCGGTCTTTTTTTATATCCCAGCCTGTCTTTTTCTCGTATGCTCTGCACTATCCCTCATGGCCTGTTTTCTTGCCTCTTCTCTCTTAAACGCTCTCTCCTCCCTGAACTTATTCCGTCCGCCAAAATCCAGATTGGCTTTTTTCTCAAGGGCAGCAAGGTTCAGTTTCTGGATCTTTGTATTATCCTTATTCATGGCATCGGCCTTCAGCTCCTTAACCAGGTTATGGGCCTTTACGGGCTCCATGATGCCGTATATCGCCACTGCCTTTTCAAATTTTTCCGTCCCCTTATTTTTCGGGTCTTTTATAAAGCTTTCCACAGACGAAAGAGCTTTGTTTCTTTCCTCCTGGAACATTTCCTTATTGATGATCCCCTTGTCATTCCTGAATACCTCCCTAAACTGCATTTTCTCATAATACTGCTTTACTTCGGGAGAGAATTCATCGGCCTTTATCCTGTAGAAGTTCTGTTCCTCCGCATCAAGCCTGATATCATCATTAAATTCCGGTGATTTCCATACGTTTTCCACGTCCTTTATCATGTTTTCCTGGGACGGGCTGTATCCCGCCTGGAACCAGGGCTGGTCCTTCTGGGCATCCGAATTCTTAAGGCAATTGTTATTTATTATCTGCTTCTGCTCGTACTGGAGGAAATCATCCACATCCTCAAATCTTGTATCCGCCGCCTTCTGTCCGTGAAGCCCTGAGATATTCATTTTGCTGAAATTTTCGTGGGCCCATACCGGATCCAGCTCGTTTGCCAGCGCAAACATATCGTTAAAGCGGGTATTGTCAAAATTATTCCTGCTGTGCTTATTTATGCGATCGTATTTGGGATCCGTTAGCCAGGCTTTGACATTTTTTGCCAGCTCATTTCTCTCTTTTACGCTGGCTGTGCCCTCCTGGACCTTCTTAAGCCCTGCTTTTATATTCTTAAACTGTCTGGAATCAAAGTGGAATAAAGAGTCATTCTTATTCAATATCCCCCTGAAGGCATTGACGGCGTCGCTGGTTGTGACACCTAATGTAGTATCCCCTTTCTCGTCCCATTTCATCCCCTTAGCCTGGAGGGTTGAGGAAGCGTACTCCATTTCCCTCATAGTGCGCTCCTTTAATTTATCAAGCTGTTCCTCCGTAAAGGATCTTACCTCTATTTTATCCAGCTCTTCTTTTATGGGGCCTAAGTTTCCGATCTCCTTTTTTTCGGCATCAGTGAGCTGCCGGTTCACGGAATCCATTATTTTCTCCTCAGTAAGAGCCACCTTATCAGGTGCAGCTTCCTTTAAGGACTGGGGCAGGGCTTTTATATGCTCCAAGGCTGAATTTAATATCCTCTCCCTGTCTTCAGGTGTTTTGATGTCGGTCTCTTTGAGATCTGACACAAAATCCCTGAAGGACATAAGGCTCTCTTTATCCTTTTCCGTAAGCTCTTTATGACTTTTTTCAAATACCTCGATCCTTCGGGAAAAATATTCCAGCTTCCCCAGGGCATCCAGGTCGCTTAAGGGCCATCCCCTCCGGATCCCGGTATCATACATTTCCAGGTTTCCGTCCATCACCTCTATAACGCTTCTGTCACCGCTGATATCCACAGTGCCATTGGTAAATACATGGGATCCTCTTTCCTCTCCCAGCCCGAAAAACTCCTTGTCCCTTGCCACCATCATACACTGGGTGGTTACGGGCTTCATCTTTGCCGCCTGCTTAAGATAATCAAGCTTTGCCTTTCTCTCGGCCTCCGGATCATAACCGTTTTTCTTTAAATTCTCCTGATAGGAAAGCTGGATATCGCACATTTTATTGGCCTGGTTTTCAAGCAAAACAACGGGCATGGCATTTAACATGATCCGTCCCTGTTCAGGTGTATATCTGGCATTCTCCTCATCACTTCCAAGCTGCGGCGAGGTGCCGAGAGTGCCTGTGCCGTTAAAACAGCTGAATGAGCTTAAAGGACGCAGCATGGCCGGCGCTATGCCCTCCTTCAGCATTTTCAGCTGATACTGCACATTCATGACCTCAAGCTTTACCATATCATCTATGGTAAGATCCTGCCCGGGGACATATTCATCGGGATTAAAACCGTCAAGTTCAGATGAAAGAGCGTCAAGTTCACCGTAAAAAGGATCAAACACCCGCTGGAAGACCTCTACATCAGACTCCCTCATGGGCATATACTTGTCAAAGGTGTTTGTCGGGCCTGCTGTAAACATTTTCATGTTGTCATCAGGCGCACTGTCATCCGGAAAAGGCTTAAAATTCTTACTCTCCCCGCCATACTTGAAATCCCCGTATTCAACGGTGATATCTGTTGCCCGTTTATGAATACTGTCAAGCGCTTTCTGGTTTTTTTTCGGGAAAACAGATTTAAGCATCATCAGGTTTGGCAACATGTAGCCTTCAAAAAACTGGTTATCTACGGATGATATCTTTTCCCCGTATTGATCACTTATGGCATCCAGCATCTCCTCCCGGGTCTCGAATTCCATCTTCGGAAGCTTAGGTGTGGAACTATTTATAAAATCGAACTTATATTTTGGCATTTTTCGTCTCCTGATGTCTACAGCGGTGCTCTTACGGTTTTAACCCTCATTAATGATATGCGGTACGCACAATGCATGTGCAATGTGCTTCTATCATATTATACAGATATCTCTCCAAAATCAGCCCGGAACCTTCTTACGTTTCATAACCTGCAGTCCGGTCCCCGCAGCCATAAGAGCGAGGCCCAGCAGATCCGTAAATACCCCGGGAGAGACCATGAACAGTCCTCCCGCTATGAAGAGGATCCGGTCCGCTATGCCCATATTTGCTATAAGGTATCCCTCCAGAGCCGATGCTATGCCCACGATACCGATAAGTGAGGTGGTATATAGGATGACCACGCTGGTTACATTTGTGTCAATGAGCAGCATTTCCGGACTGAAACAGAATACATAGGGGATCAGGAAGGCTGCAATAGCCATTTTTGTAGCGTTAAATGCTGTACGCATGGGATTGGATTTGGCGATGGCGCTTCCGGCATAGGCCGCCAGTGCCACAGGAGGCGTTATGTCGGCCACTATACCGAAATAGAAAACGAAAAAGTGGGCGGCCAGGATGGGAACACCCATGCGGGTAAGGATAGGCGCACAGGTGGCGGCCATTATGCAATAGGTAGCCGTGGTAGGCACTCCCATTCCCAGAACGATACAGCAGAGCATGGTAAGGAACAGGGCGATAAAGAGCTTGTCTCCCGCAACAGCCACGATAGCATTTATCATTTCGTTTGCAAGTCCCGTCATGGTGATGGTGCCGGAAATGATGCCCGCTACGCCGCAGGCCGCCCCCACTGTTATGGTACCCTTTCCTCCGGTCTCAAGGGAATCCAGAAATTTTTTCAGGGTGAAGCAGTTGCCTGTCTCCTCCCTTTTCCCCAGAAAGACCTGGATAAATGCGTCAGAACATCCCTTATTTTTTAGATCAAGATATGCTTCCCTGTAATATCCGCTTAAAATACAGTCCAGCACTCCGGCAGCGATGGCCGCCACGATGGAAAAGGCCGCCGCCCTCTGCATTGTCATCATATTATTTGAGACCCAGACAACAAGAAGAACGAGGGGTGCAAGAAGATATATTTTACGTAAG